>JAYUJG010000447.1:0-2056 GCA_043765355.1 Acidobacteriaceae bacterium
GATGCGCGTGGCCCTGCTTTTCTTTTTTCAAGTCAATCGTCTCCGAACTGGATCAAAAGCACCGACACGTAGTTTGGATGGATTCTTACAGATTAACGGCAGATGAAAACTGGATCCGTGAGAATCCACAGCCCATCACATGCTCGAACAGATACTTTACAGGATCAACGCGTTACACTGCCATTCATGTCCGGCAAGCGCAGTTTCGAGGAACAACTCGCCGCTCTGGACGCGCTTCGTGAGCAATCTCCAGAGGCGCGTGTCGAGCCGCTGCGCAAAGCGCTTGGGCATCGCAACAACTTCGTCGTTGCCAAGGCGGCCGATCTTGTCCGCGGATTTGGCCTCGATCAGTTGATCCCCGAGTTGCTAACCGCTTTCGACCGCTTCTTTGAGAATCCGGTCAAAGCCGATCCACAATGTTGGGCAAAGAATGCCCTGAGTCGCGCGCTCGCTTTTTTCGAACACCAGGATGCAGCCGTGTTTCTTCGCGGCATGCGACACATCCAACCCGAGCCGGTCTGGGGAGGCAGCTCCGACACCGCCGGAACTCTGCGCGCCACAAGCGCGCTGGCGCTCGTGCAATGCCGCAGCATGGTCGAAGTCGATCTGCTGCCGCACCTTGTCGATCTCATGGGAGATAAAGACCGGGCGGTTCGCCTGGAAGTGGTTCGCGCCATCGAGCAGGTTGGATCACCGTCAGCCGCACTCCTGCTGCGTCTGCGAGCCGTTCTCGGAGCCGACGAGCCGGAGATACTGGGCGCTGCCTACAGCGGCATCTTGCGAATCGAAGGATCGAGTGCCATTCCCTGGGTCAGCCGATTCCTCGCTTCGGCGGACGATTCCGCTGCGGAAGCGGCACTCGCAATTGCCGGAACGCATTCTGCTCAGGGCTTCCATCTTTTGCGGGAACGTTTTGCCGAAGAATCTGACCCGTGGTTTCGTTCGGTGTTGCTTTCGGCCATCGCTCTCACGCGCCAGGATGAGGCGGTTGAGTTTCTGCTGGATCTGGTCCGCACGGAATCGCTGCAAGCAGAGGCTGCAATTAAAACCATTCTGCGATCGGCACCCTCCTCCGACCTGGTCAAGCGCCTTGAAGAACTGGTCGCGGGCAACCGGCGATTGACTCGCGTTTTTGCGACGCACCGGCCGGCGACCAAGTAGAAGCACGTTCATGAACTATTCATGAAGGCGGATGGTTGAGAGTTTTCGTCGAATGCTATATTGATTCGCGGAGGTCGAGAGCGCTTGCCACCTGAAAAGTTTTGCGTTGCCCTGATTCAGATGTCCTGCGGCCCCGATCCCGCCGACAATATGGCGAAGGCGCTTGATCGCGTCGCCGATGCGGCCAAGCGCGGAGCTCATGTCGTCTGCCTGCCCGAACTTTTTCAGACCCAATATTTCTGCCAGCGCGAAGACGCAGCGCTCTTTGATCTCGCCGAACCGATTCCTGGCGCGGGTACGGAAAAGCTGGCGGCGGCGGCTCGCCAAAATAAAGTTGTGCTGATCGCGTCGCTCTTCGAAAAACGCGCGCCCGGCGTTTATCACAACACCGCCGTCATTTTCGATTCCGACGGCACCTTGCGCGGAATTTACCGCAAGATGCACATTCCCGACGATCCGCTTTACTACGAAAAATATTATTTCACTCCCGGCGATCTTGGATTCAAGTCCTTCGACACCTCCGCCGGAAAACTCGGCACGCTTGTCTGTTGGGATCAGTGGTATCCCGAAGGCGCGCGCCTCACCGCATTGCAAGGCGCGAGCATTCTGTTCTATCCCACAGCCATCGGATGGCATCCAGCGGAGAAAGCTGAATTCGGCGAGGCGCAACACGACGCCTGGCGCACCATTCAGCGCGCGCATGCGATCGCGAACGGCGTTTACGTTGGAGTTGTCAATCGCGTCGGCTTCGAGACTGGTGATATCCGTGGCAATTCCGTCCCTGGTAAAGGTATCGAGTTTTGGGGAGGATCGTTTTTCTGCGATCCCTTCGGCCGCGTTCTCGCCGAAGGCTCGCACAACAAAGAAGAAATTTTGCTGGGCGAAGTGGACCTTC
>JAYUJG010000448.1:0-14397 GCA_043765355.1 Acidobacteriaceae bacterium
CCGCGCAACCTTGGGACGTTTTCTTGACGAGCTGAAGGCTGTTCAGATATCGCCAATGTTGGCGGGCCGGACAGCTGTTGATGAGTATTCTGAGTACGAGTTCTGGTACAACACTGGGCAAGAAAGCGTTCACTACAAAGTCTTGGGGCCGTTCAAGGATGATCCCCAGGATAAGCTTGTGCAATGGATGATCCGATTCAGGGCAGGTTTACCTGAGTTGGAGAGCACTGCCTCTGCGAAGCCATGAACTCCCCTTGCACGCTACGTAGGCGAAACACGGTGTTGAGGCATTTCATAGCGCTCGCTACGGCCAGTCTCATGTTGTCGTCGGCTTGTTTCCCTAAAATGAAAATCGCCACGCGGGAAGAACCGGTTTTCCGGGATCCCTTTGAGCTGAAACTGCATATCGATAATGAGCGCTACTACGAGCAGACTTTCGACCGCGTTCCCTACGTGGCGGACAATGATGTATACATTTTCGCTGGCGAAGCTTTCGGTGTCGACGTGACCATCACTGACGGTGAGATATCCCGACTAGCCTACCAGCGAGATCCGGCCAAAGGTGACGTGGAACTAAGGTTCACACAGCAGAAATCGCCAAACGGTTGGATGATGATGTTGGTGATTCGGAGCAAGCTGAAGCGCCGATTGTATCTCGACGCCCTAATGACCATTCCGGGAAAAGAGGAGATCTTCAACACCAACATTATCCCTGTCGAACCAAACCTCAGTGACTTCGAGTTGTGGCCTCATCCCATCGTTCAGCTAGTGCTGCAGAACTTACGCTTCTCGGAGGAGAAGGGGGCAAGAAATCCTCCCGCCGATGATATGCCCAAGGAGCACACCCGAGACTGACATCGTGGACCAGAAACCGAGAATCTCCATCTGACCAACCCTGCTCGTTGGCCTTCTAGAGCGCCCACGCACAGTGGTGAAGCCGTTGGTCGACCCGCCCGCTTTCCATCTCACCAGCACCTCGCTCAAACCCGCATTTGACACGGTCGAAGCACATGTCATGCGCTACAACCAGCATAAATACTGCCTAGAACGAACACGCGAGTTGGATGGGTGTGTACATCTACGCATCCGCTACATACTATCCCCGCGATTCATTGACGGGATATTACGCACTGAGGGGATTTTGCTACACCCCGTATCCCAGTGAGATCAAAGGATTGACGCAATCGCACGGCGCGGAAACTTCAGTGTAACGGTCCTGGACTGGTCCCAAGTTCTCGAAAAATCCGCGAGGACGGGAGAGACTCCCAGACCAAATACTTTTGACTTGGCCGCAATGCGGTCATGCACGGTTTCTGGCGTAAACCTTGGAGAATACCAGAGCAACGCATTGCATAACTACTCCCACCACGAGATAGTCAACAAATGCGAAGAGAAATAGAAACGAAAACCGATATCTGATAATCAACGGCTGCACGTAAATCATCAAAGGAACTTGCAGTGTGGCAAGAATTGCAATCGTGATCCAAAACCACAATTCGTGCCAAGCTTTCCACAACGAATAGATAATGAGGGCTGGAACAACTCCCCCAACACCAATCGCGCCACTCCAACCAGGAAACCAGTGCTCCGTTGCGACGCATAACAGGCCCCAAGTAACGATGACCGCGTGGATTAGCCAATTTCTATTGACGGGATGCTTACTCTGTTCTGTTGTCTCAATGTGCATAACTTTTAACTCGGTCGTTAGGGATTGCTCATGCATTTGTTGAAGCTGTCCGCATATGCCGTCACACCATCGTAGGCAGCCTTACCAGCTTGGATAACTATCACAGCTTCTCCAAGAAAAGGCACGCTGTCCAGCACATCGGCTGCGGCCGCGAATCCCGCTTTCCTCGCCCCAACCGACAATACGGCTTTGCCACCTGCTTTTAGAAAATCACCGGTTGCTCCAAGGACGGCAAAACCGGCGGCGGAAGGACTAGCCTCCTCCTCGGGAATTGGTGGGGCAGCGAGAGGAAGTGGGATGTAATCTTGCAGAGCCGCCGTCCCCCCAACAGCGAGTGCTTTCGCTATGCAGCCGTTTTGTTTTCTGATTTTCTGGTCGTTTGCGGCGGTCCCGCTGCCTCCCGCACTACTCCCACTATTACTGCCCATGCTGGCACCAACGAGCGTATAAGCATTGTACTGGTACTTCGTCGGGTCACTCCATGGACCCCAACCCCAACCATCCGGCTGTATTCTGTGGCTGACCTCTTCGGTGAAAGCGCTAGGATTTAGGTTGTAGGCGTCTACGAACTCTGAGAGCCACGATAGTCCTGTGTAAGTAGTCCATGTGCCCTGCAAGCCGTCGTGCAATCGTTCCACAAGCCAAGTGCGTCCACGCTGTTCAGTGGCATATTCCCCTGACTCAAAACAGAGCCTAAGAGGGGCGGTAACGTTGGCTTAACAGTCGGAGGTACTGCATTGTTGGGGGTTGTTAAGGCTGGAACGGCCGACACAGTTTCAGGAAGTGCGGCTGTGATGCACAACTCTGACACCGGCACATCCAGGTCATTAAGTGGTTCGGCGGGGGTGATGGCGACCGCGGGTCAGAAAACAGTCGGTGCTCCGTCACAACCGTCGGATTCAACGGCAACTGGAGCCTACGCCGGAGCTGGCGTCGGAGTTACTTTTGGTAATTCCGGAAATGCGGCCGCGCTGAAGCAGATGACGACGACATTCTCTTTCGATATTGCATTCGAGTTCGGGGCGTCGATTCGATCTCTCTGGCGGGAATGGCTTCTGGCAGATGTCAATCACAGGTGGAGTTGGCTACGGATGTTGCTTTGCTAAGGTCGATACGACGACCAAGACGGTGAGCACCGACAATGAACAATAATGAATTGTGTATTGAGCTAAAACGGCTCCGGCGCGCTCTACTGATCCTGCTTCTTGGGTTTGTACCAGCGATGGTCGCAGTGGGCGCGATCGATATGGCTGTCCTGAAGAACTTCAATTTGGCTTTTGTCCTTGCCGGGTTGTGGGGCTTACTATATCTGGCTGTCTTTGCGAAACTAGCCCTTTACAGTTGTCCGAATTGCCACAAACGATTCCATCGTTATGTGCCTTGGTCACGGCGGTGTGCGAGATGCGGATTCGACTGCAACCCAAAATCACCGGCCACATAGCCAGGAGTAACACTTTCAGCTTTTGGCGCAAAATACGGCAGCCGCGACCGTAGCCGCGTCGCCAACCAAGATGGAGGAGTTCGACGCGGTTGTTAAGCCCCTAGTGGATAGCGCCGTAAGTGCGGGCGAGAAGGCTGGGTGCGCAATCCTAGATGCTGGCGTGACCTGATCCCCGCAAACCGCGCACGGCTGAGTATGATTTCACATTGCGATGGGAGCAGGGTTCAGACTGTAATCGCGACATTGCGATCTTTCGTATCCGACAGTCTCGATACACATCGTTCAACCCCCGCATGTGACGCAGGTCAAACGCATGTCATAGCGCTCGCAACCGCATGAATACTGATGGTTTCGCAACATGAAAGTAGAGGGTGTGTACATATGCGCATCCACTACACACCATCCCCCGCGATTCATTGACTCCCCCGCGCATCCCGCCTACCATAACCCGACGCCATTATCGAATGCCATTACTCACACTATGATCGTCCAAAAATGATCGGCCAAAAATGATCGGCCAAACCATCTCGCACTACCGCATCGTCGACAAGCTCGGCGGCGGCGGCATGGGTGTTGTGTATAAAGCTGAGGATACCCGTCTCGATCGCTTCGTTGCCTTGAAGTTTCTGCCGGATGACGTTGCCCATGACCACCAGGCGCTCGAGCGCTTCCGGCGCGAGGCAAAGGCGGCGTCGGCCTTGAATCATCCCAACATCTGCACGATTTACGACATCGGAGACGAAAACGGCCAGGCCTTTATCGCCATGGAGTTTCTGGATGGCGTAACCCTGAAGCACCGCATCGCGGGTCGGCCCTTGGACATGGACACCGTGCTATCGCTCGGCATCGAGACCGCCGATGCTCTGGACGCGGCTCATTCCCAGGGCATCGTCCATCGCGACATCAAACCTGCCAACATTTTTGTGACCAAGCGCGGTCACGCCAAGATTCTTGACTTCGGCTTGGCAAAGGTTGTGGCCGGCAGCGGTTCTTCCAGTCAAGCGGCATCCCAGCATACGCGGACGGCCGTGACTCCCGAAGAACACCTGACCAGTCCGGGAGCGGCGCTGGGCACGGTTGCCTACATGTCTCCGGAACAGGCGCAGGCCAAGGAACTGGACGCGCGCAGCGATTTATTTTCATTCGGCACCGTGCTCTACGAGATGGCGACGGGGGCGATGCCATTCCGGGGAGACAGCAGCGCGGTCGTGTTCAAGGCCATTCTGGATGCGGAACCGGTGTCGGCCGTTCGTCTGAATCCCGACGTGCCCGCCGAATTCGAACGCATTCTCAACAAGGCGTTAGAAAAAGACCGGGAGCTCCGCTATCAGGGCGCCGCGGAGATTCGCGCCGATCTGAAACGTCTGAAGCGCGAAACGGAGTCCCGCCATCGCGCGGGGAGTTCGGGATCGGTCGCGGCGGCGGCGGAAAGCGCTGCGCAGCAGGCTTTGCCCGGAGCAGGATCGTCGGCATCGGCAGCATCACCGCAAGCGCGGCCCGCGCAGACGACGAGCGGTTCGGCCGTCGAAGCCGCGAAAAAACACAAATTAGGCGCCGCGGGGGGCACCGTCGCAGCGCTCGTCCTTCTAGCTGCCGCGGGATTTGGCGTCTATTCCATCTTTCATCGCGCCGCTTCCGCACCCTTTCAGAACTTTGCCATCACGCAGGTCACCAATTCCAACCGGGCTAGCGTTGCCGCAATTTCTCCCGACGGAAAGTATGTGCTGACAGTGATGAACGAGCAGGGATTGAACAGTCTCTGGCTGCGGAACGTGGCGACCGGAAGCGACACGCAGGTCATCCCCGCCACAGCGAGCATTCGCAACGTCGCGTTTTCTCCGGACGGCAACTACATTTATTTCCGCAAGGCGGAGAACGCCATTGCCAGCGATTTCAATATTTATCGCGTGGCGGTCTTAGGCGGCACGCCCAAGGCTGTGGCCCACGACGTGGATACCCAGTTCGTGTTTTCTCCTGACGGTCAGAAGATGGCGTACATCCGCGCCAACAGTCCGGAGATCGGCAAGTATCGTCTGCTCAGTGCAAATCTCGATGGTGGCGACGAGCAGGTTTTGTATGTCTCTCCGATGACGGGCTTGGCGCGTTGGCTGACCTGGTCTCCCAATGGCAAGACGATCGCCTACCCCGAAGTGCAGCCCGGCGGCACGGCGATCGGCGGGATCAATCTGTTCGATCTGGCTGCCGGAAAGAATCAGGTTCTGCCCTTTGCCGACAAGGTGATTTTGGAAGTGGCCTGGTCGCCCGGCGGGGACGATCTCTTTGTTACCTATCAACAAAAAGGCCCGAATCTCAGTCGCCACCAGATCGGCTATGTGACCGTCGCGGACGGTCAGTTGCATCCCATTTCGCGTGACACCAACAGTTATACGACGTTGAGTCTCTCCAGCGATGGCAAGACATTGGCCACAGTGCAACAGAAAGTGGCAAGCGACTTTTATGTATTGCCGGGTGCTGGCAGCGCGTCGGCCGACATCAGTCCCCTGTCTTCGGGCGGAGAGCACTTCAAATTTTTCAATTGGAGCGCCGATGGCCGACTGCTCATCTCCGACGCAACTCAGCTTGTGCGCATGGATGCGGACGGAAAGAATTCCAGCCAACTGGTCAGCGACCCGACCGCGGCCATTCTCAGTTTGTGGTCGTGCGGCAACCAATACATTGTTTTCCCCTGGGCGTTGCACGATAACTCCACCTCGGTCGGCATCTGGCGGGTCAATGCCGACGGATCTTCTCCGGTGAAGCTGACCGACGAGAAGTTTGATACTTTTCCGGTGTGCGCGGCCGGACAGAAGTGGGTTTACTACTGGGGCGGAGTGAAGCAGTTGGATCGCGTTCCGCTGGACGGTTTCGGAAAATCAGAGCCAGTGCCGGGCAGCGCGGTGGCCAACGCGTTTCTGGCGGGACGAGGAATGGGCATTTCGCCAGACGGGAAAACTCTGGCGTACGTCGTCGGATTCACGAATGCAGGCGCGGCTGCGAGCACGGACAAAATCGCTCTGTTGGACACCGCGACTCTCACTTCGCCGCGTTTTCTGACAGCGAATCCACGAATCTCCAAAGGCGTGCAATTCACCCCAGACGGAAAGTCGGTCGCCTACCCCGTCGCCGAGAATGGCGTCGATAACATCTGGGTTCAGCCCATCGACGGCGGCCCAGGCCGACAGATCACACACTTCAATTCCGAGCAAATCTATTCGTTCCACTGGTCGCCCGACGGCAAACATCTTGGCGTCCTGCGCGGGCACACCGACTCCGACGTTGTGTTGTTGCAGGAATCCAAGCCGTAGCTAGGTCGGCGGCCCGAAACTTTGGGTGGGTTGCAAACCACACTTTCGCGGGGCGACCGGAATGGTGAACGACCACGCAGTCCAATGCTTCCGCTTCCCAAAAAAATAGCCGAAGTGGAAGGTGCCCCAGGTTCGCGTCCGTTCTTTGGGCGCCAACCTGGGTGCTCGGAGACTTCTACAAAGGTCCGCGATTGCGCCAGCTAACTGTGTACGTTTCAAGATGTCGGTACAAGTTGGCTCGGTATCTAGGCGTGTAAACCGCCCGACTACTGCTTCCCCGCCTTCACTCCGCTGGAAATAATAAAAACCCGCCCGGAATGAACGCGAGCCCGAAAAGCGCCGACCTTCACCAGGCCGCTTTCGTATAGGATCCGGTCAAACTCGCAAGCCGATGAGGCTGAGATGCCCGAATCCGCCCTCGCCCAAGACGCTGTTTTCATCGAGTTAACTCCATGGCGTCAATTTTCATGCCTTTCCTTCGTGGACCTTCGTGCCCTTGGTGGTAGACGTTTCGGGTCAGTTTCGGTTTGCGAAAACCTCTATCCTCCGGCATAATAATGGTTTGTCTTTACCTCGCCGGATTCTTCCGGGCAAAGGATACTGAAGTCTGTGTTAATGATCCGACTGGCGCGCTTTGGCGCGCGTAAAAAACCGTTTTACCGTGTGGTAGTGATTGAGAAGGAACGGGCGCGCAATGGACGCCCGGTGGAAGTCGTGGGCACGTATAATCCGCGCACCAATCCGGCTACTTTCGACCTGAAGCGCGAGCGTATTGAGCACTGGGTGTCCAAGGGAGCCCAACTTTCCGACCGCGTCGGCAAGTTGCTCAAGTCCCCCGCGCCGGTTGCGGCCGCGTCGGTCGCCTAGCCGTCTCCTCATCCGCCACACAGGCGCAAATACTTAGGAGCAATATCAATGATCGAACCAAGCGCCAGCCCACGCGCCATGATTGAGTACATCGCCAAGGCCATCGTCGAGGCCAAGGGCGAAGTTTTCATCGACGAGTACGAAGACGGCGACGAAACCGTCATCGAACTCGAAGTGGCCGAGGCCGACTTGGGCAAGATTATCGGACGCTCCGGGCGCGTGGCGCGGGCCTTGCGCAACGTGCTGACCGTGGCGGGTTCAAAGCTCGACAAACGTTACGCGCTCGAGATCATCGAGTAACGGGCGTTGGCATGGCGGCATCGGACGCAGACGCGAGCAACGACCCGAATCGCGGCACGAACGGCAGCACCAACGACAAATGGGTCACCGTCGCCGTTGTGGTCAAGACCCAGGGGCGTCGCGGAGAAGTGGCCGTCGAATCGCACACCGACGTTCCCGACCGCTTTCAGCAAGACATGCGGCTGTGGGCGCTGTATAAAGACGGCCAGCGCCGCGAAGTCAAAGTCGAAGATCTCTGGCCCCATAAGAATCTTCTGGTGCTCAAGTTTCAAGGCGTCGAAACGATTTCTGGCGCCGAGCCATTTGTAGGCGCGGAACTGCAGCTTCCAAGCCGCGAACGCGCCCAGTTAGAAGCGGGCTGGACCTACTTAAGCGACCTGGTCGGCTGCAAGGTCTTCGACGGCGAACGCGAGATCGGCGAAATTGAAGACGTACAGTTCGGCGCAGGAGAAGCGCCGCTGCTGATCGTTCGCGGCGAAGCGAAGAGTGAAGCAAAAGGTGTAGCGAAAAGCGGAGCGAAGCTGCTCTACGAGATTCCCTTCGCCGAAGCGTACCTCGAGAAGTTGGACCTCGATCATAAACAAGTTCGAATGAAGTTGCCGGAAGGCTTGCTGGAAGTGAACGCGCCTCTGGCAAGGCAGGAGAAGCAGCAGAAAAAGGCGGGATTTTAGTGGTTTTGGTTTTTTCCAAGATTCTCTCTGCGAACTCTGCGGCTCGGCGGTAAAAGGTTTCGACCCGCGATGAAGATCGACATCTTAACGATCTTTCCCGACTTCTTTCGCGGACCACTGGATTATGGAATTGTCCGTCGGGCGCGCGAAACGGGCCTGGTGGAAATAAGCATTCACGATCTGCGGGCCTTTACGAAAGACAAGCACCGCACCGTGGATGACCGCCCGTTTGGCGGCGGCGAGGGCATGGTCCTTAAGCCGGAACCGATCTTTGAATGTTTGGAGTCGTTCGGCAACATCGAATCGCGTGCAGTTCGCGTGGCTGGCGGCGCGAAGCAGTCGGTAGTCCTGCTTTCCGCACAAGGCCGCCGACTCGATCAGACGTTAGCGGCGGAACTTTCGACGCTGGATCAAATCGTTCTCATCTGCGGACGCTACGAGGGAGTCGACGAGCGCATCAGCGAACATCTCGCCGACCGCGAAGTATCGATCGGTGACTATGTATTGAGCGGCGGCGAACTGGGCGCGGCGGTAATCGTGGATACGATCACGAGGCTGATCCCAGGCGCGGTCGGCAATAAAGATTCGACCCGGCAGGAATCGTTCACCGAGTCGTTAGCGGAAGCTGCGGAATCGGCGCACCGTGCGCCGAGTTCGACATGCGGTTCCGGCGGATTGCTCGACTATCCGCATTACACCAGGCCCGCGGATTTTCGTGGCCTGGCAGTGCCAGAAGTATTGATGAACGGGAATCACGACCAGATTCGTACCTGGCGCCGCAAAACAGCTTTGGCAAAAACGTTGCGCAACCGTCCAGATTTATTGGAGCGCGCCGCGTTAAGTTTGGAAGACAAGAAATTGCTGGCTCAGATTACAGAAGAGAATTAGGAAGGAAACGTCATGCGCAATCCAATCATCGAAAAACTGCTGGCGAAAACGCGCCGCACCGACATCCCGAAATTCGGCCCCGGAGACACCATCAAAGTGCTGGTCAAAATCCGCGAAGGCGAAAAAGAACGCTTGCAGGCCTTCGAAGGCGTCGTGATCGCCCGCAGGTATGGAGCGCAACCGAGCTTCACCGTCCGCAAGATCAGCTTCGGCCAGGGCGTGGAACGCATCTTCCCCGTCGACTCGAGAGTCATCGACAAGATTGACGTCGTGCGATCCGCCAAAGTTCGCCGCGCCAAGCTCTACTACCTGCGCGGCCTAAAAGGCAAAGCCGCCAGATTGAAAGAAGTAGAACAGCAGAAGGTTTGAGTAGCGCCGCCGTCGTCCCGGCGCTGTCGTGGGGGCGTCTCGCCCGCACAGCGGACAGCAACGGTCCGTCACAGTCGCCTGGCGTCGGCGCTACAAGACCAGACTTGATTAGCGTCCCCTATTCGGCGAAGATGCCAGAGTAGTGTCCACCTCCAGAAGCACATCGAAATCGATCCCCGCCAAAAAACTTTCCGCGTCCGCCGCCAAGCTGCGGCTGCTGAAAACGCTGCGCTGCACTCTGAAGTTTGAAAAACGCGCCTGGTCAACGGGCGCGCTCCACGTAGCCGGAGTCGACGAAGTTGGCCGCGGATCCCTGTTCGGTCCAGTCGTGGCAGCGGCCGTGATCCTCGATCCCACCTATCGCATTCGCGGCCTGCGCGATTCGAAGCTAATTCCCGCCGAACGCCGCGAGGAACTGGCACTCCAAATTCGCGAGCACTGCATCGCCTGGGCGATCGCCACCGTGGATTCCGCCCGCATCGATCAAATCAACATCTACCAGGCGTCGCGTCTGGCGATGCTGCGTGCCGTCCAGCAACTGGAACCCACGGCAAGCTACTTGTTAGTCGATGCCATGAAACTGGATTGCGACCTTCCCCAACAACCGATCATCCACGGCGACGCTCTGTCAGCCTCAATTGCAGCCGCCTCCATCATCGCGAAAGTCGAGCGCGACCGCATGATCTCCGCCTGGGATCCGGTCTTCCCCATGTACGCTCTCGCATCGAACAAGGGATACTGCACGCCACGTCACCTCGCCGCTCTCCGCGAACACGGCCCATCGCCGTTGCATCGGCAATCGTTCGCGCCAGTGTGGAGCGCGCCCATCCCGCAGGAGGCTTTGGGTTTCATGTTGGAAGAGCCCGCTGCCGAGGGTGTTCTCGCCTGCGAAGAGCCGGTCGCAGCGATCGCAGAAGGCTAAAGATTCCTGCTTACGACTCCGCTCAGAGTTTGTGACTATTTTAACCTTTGTCATCCTGAGCGTAGCCAAGCCAGAAGCGAAGCGATTGGCTTGGCGGAGTCGAAGGACCTGCCTTGAGCGAAGCTGGAGGGCCCCCTACTCGCCGGCAACATTTTCGCTGCAGTAGGGGTCCTTCGACTTCGCCGGGATGACAACGTAAAATAGTCACGGCTTCTGAGCGAAGGGGACGGATGACAAGATTTTTTAGGGTAAGCTGCACGAGCTACAATCTCGCGATTCTTACTTCGCCTTGTAAATTTCCGTCAGCAAATCAGGCTTTGCCTCGTCCCGCACCAAATGCGGATATTTTTCTCCCCCGTGATAGTCGAGTTTGACCACTCGGAAATAATCCGTATTCTCTACGATGAGCTCAATCGGTGACAAACTAGTCTTGGCCGCCTGAACAGCGTCGTGCCAGGCATCCGCTGTAAACCTGCGACCGTTGACGGCGACAATCTTCATTCCCGGTCCAATTCCCGCCTTGGCGGCAATCATGCCCTCGACCGTATCGCGAACAGTCCCGTCCGTTCCCGCCATTAACCCGACTGAATAATGAGCGTCAATCGACTTGTCGTCGCGATTCGAGGCGCGATCCAATTCTGAAGGAGTTTCGTCATACTCGATCTTCCATCCGCTGCCCTCAACGCCGCCGAGCGGGCCACGCGGTCCTTGGTTCGACAATCGCTCCGCCCAGAACCCGCGCCAGTCGTACGGAGCAACCTGATTCAGCGCGTTCACAACATCGTCGAAAGTGTAGGTCTTCACCGTCGGAGCACCGCTCGGCGCCCCGTGAAACAGCTTGCAGAAGTCGTCCAATGACTTCGCGCCTTTCGTTTGCTGACGGATAATCACATCCGCCCACAGCCACGTCAGCACATCTTCGTCGTAATAATCGAGCCCACGCCGATAGTCCTCCCAGGCATGCGGAGCATTCTGCATCGTGGGAACGCCATCGGCAGTGTCCTGCAAATTGCGCCAGACGCGGCCGGATCGATGATCGATATCCGCTGCAATCTGCGCCAGCACGTCGCGAGCCAACTCCGGTGTGCGCTCGTCGCTGCGCGCCGCCAGCACGTCTCCAAGGTAAGAGGTCAGTCCCTCATATACCCAGAGCATGTCCGTCTGCATTGCTTGTTCGTAATCTGGCGTCGCCAAATCCTCCGGACGCCGGTACTTGCCGTTCCACGAATGCACATATTCGTGCGGCAGCAGCCCTGCACTCAGCTTGCGCTCATCTTCTTCGATCAACGACCGCTCCTTGATCCGGCTGTCGTTGGATTCATGATGCTCCAGACCAAAATGCGCGACGTGATCGCTCAAGGTCAGCAGGAAGTGATAATCGGTGTAATGCCGCGCCCCAAAAAGAAGTCCCGCCTGTTTCACCAGATTCCGGAAATGTTGCCACACTTCTTCCGGAGCATTCAGCGCGGCGGCACTGTCGGCCACGACGTCGATTTCAGCTTGAGGTTTCTCGCCATCCAACGTCAGCGGCACAATTTTTAAATACTCTCCCGCGACCACCGGCCCATCGACAAGCATGGTCAGCGAAACCGGCGCGAAATGTATGTCGTTTCCCGCCTGGCTAGCCACCTGCAGCGAAGTCCCAAACTTCCATCCAGCCGGCAGCCGCAAGCTGGCGCTGTAAGTTAGCTGATCGGAAGGGAAGCCGGCTGGATATAGCAGCAGCGTATTCCAGTTGACGATGTACAATTTTTCCGTCGCAGCGAGTCCCGCGCTGTAACCAGGCTCAAACGAAGCGGGCGAAGCGTAGTCGAGATCGGCAGTGACTTCGCTAACGCCCTGCGGAACTTTTACGTGAAAAGTAAATCCGTCAAGCAAGTCGCGCCGCCACTGTAGCGTTTTTCCACCAGCCGCGAACTTCAATCCCGTGAGGTCGGTAATCGGCCCAGTCGGCCCGTGCTCGCCAGGAATCCATTTCGGGTAGTAGAGCGTCAGTGTTCCGGGCTGAGCCGGAATGCGTAATTGAGCGTGGAAGATCTTGCGCGGCGCTTCCGAAGCGTCCACCGAAAGCGTCACGGTAGGCCCATTCGCTGCGAAAACCAAAGCCGATGACAAAAGAGAAACTGCAAAGCACAAAACTTTCCTGACCCAAAAGCCTGAACCCATTCTTCCCCCAGATTTGTCGACCCGCCCCTAAGGCAATGCGATAAGAACCGTCCGCTAAATATACCAGCCCGTCAACGACGCGCGAGTAGCGCCGTCGTCGCGGCGGCACGTCTGAACATGCTCGAAGAAATTTCATCTCCAGCGGACGACCTGGTTTCCACGGCCCATGGTTTCCACGGCCCATCGCCCGCACTGCAACCGCCTGCTATGATTTCCCACTGTGTCCGTGCGCGGAAAATTCATCACCTTCGAAGGCCTCGACGGCAGCGGCAAGAGCACGCAGCTCGATAAGTTGGCGCGGTCGCTCCGCGCTCACGGCCTCTCCGTCACCGTCACCCGCGAACCGGGAGGCACAACCACCGGCGAGAAAATTCGCGAGCTGATATTGCATTCCTCCACGTCGGGACTTTCTTCGCAAACGGAAATGGCATTGATGTTCGCGTCTCGAGCGCAACACATTCACGAGATCATCCTTCCCGCGCTCGCCGAAGGACGCATCGTGCTCTGCGATCGCTTCACCGATTCAACCGAGGCTTACCAAGGCGGAGGCCGCAAGCTCGGCACAAAGCCAGTGCTGCATCTCCACGAAATTCTCTGCGGCAACCTGCGGCCTGACCTGACGATTCTGCTCGACAACGAAGCGGCATTCAGCGTCGATCGCGCCCGCCGTCGCAATCGCAATCACAAAGGCGCAAAGTCGGCCAAAGACACGGGTAAAAATATAGACAAAGACGAAAACCGATTCGAGCAAGAGAGTCGGGCCTTTTTCGAACGAGTCCGCCACGCCTACCTGGCGATCGCCGCCCGAGAGCCGCATCGCGTGCAGGTAGTAAATGCACGAGGCACGCCCAGCGAGACGCACGCGGTTATCGTAGAGTTGGTGCGCAAAAAATTGAAGGTCTAGCGAACCACCGCTCTTGGCGTTGGCCGTTGGCAAAGAGCAAAGACCGAAGACCGAAGACCTAAAAGCTCTTTCTCCGCGACTCCGTGTCTCCGTGGTAGATTCTGAATCGTGCCTTTTTCCGATTTCGTCGGCAACCCGGAAACCATCCATCGCCTGCGCGAGATGCTGGCGCGCGATCGTTTTCCGCATGCCGTGATTCTTTCCGGTGGAAAAGGATCCGGCAAATACACGCTGGCGCTGATGCTCGCCCGTGCCATGAATTGCCTGGAGAAGCCCTTCGTCGCAGGAACCGCGACCGGCGGCCTGCCCGATTTCTGCGGACGCTGCTCCAACTGCACGCGCATCGCGCAATCCGAAGACCTCGACACCCGCTTCGCCGAAGCCGTCGAGGCCCGCGAAAATCTGCGCGACGCCGACAAAAAAGAAACGCGCCTCTTCGTCCAGACTCACCCCGACATCCTCATCATCCCGCCCGACCCGCCGCAACTGCTGATCAAGGTCGATCAGGTTCGCCACGTCATCGAGACCATCTACTATCGCCCCGGCGAAGCTCGCGAACGCGTCTACATTTTCACGGCATCGGCCTTCATGAAAGAGGCCGCCAACTCGCTTCTCAAAGTTCTGGAAGAGCCGCCCGAGTTCGCGACAATTTTCCTGCTTACAGAAAATGCCGGCGAATTGCTACCCACGATTCGTTCGCGATCGATGACCTTCAACCTCGGTGCGCTTGACACGGCGGATATCGAAAGCCGCCTGGCAAAACTGCGGCCCGACTGGAAAGCTCCCCAGCGCGCGCTGGTGGCCCGCCTCAGCGAAGGCGCAATCGGACGCGCAATGTCGTTTGATATCGACACCTATGTAGCCGCTCGCAGCCAAG
>JAYUJG010000449.1:0-5301 GCA_043765355.1 Acidobacteriaceae bacterium
GCACGGGATCACCCCGACCACCGGCCCAAAGATTTCCTCCTGCGCGATCCGCATCTTGGCGTCCACGTCGGTGAACACCGTCGGCTCCATGAACCAGCCATGCTGGTAGTCGCCCTTGTCGAGCCGGTTGCCGCCGGTCACGAGCTTCGCGCCTTCGTTCGTTCCGATTTCGATGTATTTCAAACTGTTCTTCAGTTGCTTCTCGTTCACAGCCGGACCCATCTCAACCGTCTCGTCGAGGCCGTTGCCGACTTTGATCTTCTTCGCGCGGGCGACGAACTTATCGACAAACTGGCGATACACGCCCTTCTGCACGATGATGCGGCTGGTCGCAGTGCAGCGCTGCCCAGTTGTGCCGAATGCGCCCCAGAGTCCGCCTTCGATGGCGAGGTCGAGGTTGGCATCGTCGAGCACCATCATCGGATTCTTGCCGCCGAGCTCAAGCGAGCAATGTTTCAGACTCTTGGCAGCAGTGGTTCCGATGATGCGGCCTACCGCCGACGAGCCAGTGAATGAAACCGCGCGAACCGCGGGGTGTTCGGTGATTGGCGCGCCCGCCTCCGGGCCGTAGCCAGTCACGATGTTGATGACGCCCTTCGGAACGCCAGCCTCGGTGAGCGCTTGCACCAGATTGAACGTCGACAGCGGAGTGTCTTCTGCCGGCTTGATGACGCAGGTGTTGCCGCAGACAAGAGCAGGCAGCAGCTTCCACGAAGAAATCGCCATCGGGAAATTCCACGGCGTAATCATGCCGCAAACGCCGATCGGCTGGCGGATGGCCATGGCAAATTTGTTGGGCAGTTCCGACGGCACCGTCGGGCCAAACAGGCGCCGGCCTTCGCCTGCGTTGTAGTAGGCGGCGTCGATGGCTTCCTGTACATCGCCGCGCGTTTCTTTCAGTACCTTGCCCATTTCGCGCGTCATGTCGCGGGAATGTTCTTCCTTGCGCTGGGTGAGGATCTCGGCCGCACGGAAGACCATTTCGGCGCGACGCGGCGCGGGCACCAGCCGCCACTTGGCAAACGCCCGCTTGGCAGCGTCCACCGCTAAGTCGACATCTGCTTTATTCGACCGCTGGAAGATGGCGACAACTTCGCGCGTATCGGCAGGATTGATGTTCTCGAAAGTCTGTCCGCTGGCGGACGCGACCCACTCTCCGTCGATAAAGTTCTTGAAAACTTTGGTGTTCGTTGTGCCGCCCGCAGTCGCGGGGCGAGTCATGGTATCGGTCGCCATAGGAGCCTCCTGGGAAAAGTGCAGAATGTCTATGCTAACAACCGGGGTGCAGAGGGGCAAGGCGAGGGGACGGGCATCATCGGGCAATCATGGCGAAAAAGGATTCGGGGTTGGCTTCATCAAAGCGTTGCGATACATACATACGTGTTGGAGCCGGTTACGACCGTAACCCCGGTCCACCACCAACCCCGGATAAGATTAGCCATTGGCCGGACGACCGGCTTTGACAACAAAGCGGGCGTAAGAGCAAAATCAAGCTGTTGTGCGCGGTTCGAAATTTCAGCCGTGATGCTGGCACCGCTCGCGGTTTTTCCAGTCATCGTTTACCTCGGTTTGCTGCCACCGGCCCTTCTTCAACATCTTGATGGGCTGTTTCGCTGACGAGTGCATGGACACAATTGGAGCCTCCAAAGATTCGTGTACGGCACCCTCGGCGCACTGGCTCTTGAAGTGGTTCGCATCCACCAGACCGCCGATCTTTCCCTAATCCGCTCCTCGCCTTACCGTGTTGTCGTCTCGATTGCGTTTGTGCTGTTCGGCGGTGTTTTCGCCGACGCTTGGGAAGACGATCACGCGATCAAGTGTCGTTACATTGGGGCGACGTTTCCCATATGGCTGACCGCGTGGGCGCATGTGCTCGGACCGGCCGTCTCCCGGTAGCCGCCGATTCGTCGCCCGATGAAGGCTGGTTCCCCCTTGCGGTCACCTTCGTAACCCTTCCACCCCCAGACCCAAGTTCAATACCCTTCCCTGCGGGCATATGATGGATACAGCGCCATCATCCAGTAGTACCAGAATTTTGCAATGAGGTTGGCACCCACTCGTGTCGAATAACAACAAGCCGGGAGTTTACGTCGCCTGGAAGACGGTCACCTATCGCAGCGTGATCATGGCCCTGCTCGGCGCCTTGCTGATCTTCGGTGTGGTGATGCATGTGGCGTTTCCGAAATTCACCGACTCGACCGTCAAGGCGGCCGGAAAAATTTCCGCCAGCATGCTCGACAAAGTTGCCGGCTTCGCGCCTCCGCTCAAGGGACCATCGGCCGCAGTCGCGCAGCAGGCTCATTTCACCGCCCTGGACGGCACCATCCGCGTTAGAAAAGGTACGGGCAATAGCTGGATCAACGCCGACTACAACGTGCCGCTCGAAAAAGGCGACGTGGTCCAGACCGGCGCCGAAGGCATGGCGAAAATTGTTTTTAACGACGGCACCAACTACACCGTCAAACAGGATTCCCTCATCGTCATCGAAGAAAACTCAGCCAATGATCAGCAGCAGACCAACGTTTCCGTCGCGGTCACGACGGGCACGGTCGATTTGACTACGGCAACCTACGTTCAGGGCTCAAAATCGCAGGTCATCGTTGATGGCGCCAAGGCCTCCCTCGCTCCCGATTCCTCGGCCATGGTGCACAACGATCCCAGGGACAATCTGCACGAAATCCTCGTAAAAAAGGGCAGTGGCGAAGTCGAACGCAATGGAGAAGTCGCACACCTGGCGACGTGGGAGAAGGTCAGCTTCCAGAATGAATCGAAAACCATGGAACGGGCCACCGAAGTCGGTCCGCCTGTGCCTATCGCTCCCGGCAACATGATGCCGGTTTTCATCGAGGCCGGAGAAAAATCCAAGGAAGTCGAATTTAGCTGGTCGCAGATGGCCAATGCCGCGGGTTACCGGCTGCGGATTTCGCACAACCCTTATTTTTCGTCGGTGTTGCTCGACCGAAAGGTGGACACACCGAGCGTCGTCGTGACCGGTCTGCCGGTGGGCGCGTACTATTGGTCCATCCAATCCTACGATGCCGCGGGCAAGGAATCGGTGGAGAGCGAAAAGAATCGCTTCACCGTCGTGGTCAAGACCAAGGAAAAAATTGAGCTGTCGCTCGATCTCGATCCCCTGGTCCAGCATGGACACGTCATCGAGGTGTCGGGCAAGACCGAGGCGGGGGCGCGCGTCATGGTCAACGGCAAGGAAGTGCCGATCGTCGGCGACGACGGCGCCTTCCGCTATTTCACCCCACCGCTGCCCAACGGTGAAAACCTGGTCACCGTGACGGCTCAAAACTCCAAGGGCGGAGTGAATACTCACCAGGAAAAAGTGGTAATTCAGTAACGGTTTGGATTTTGTTCGGACTATTTTTGGAACTGCAGTTTGGAACTGTTGTTTGGAACTATTTGTTTGGAACTACCGGGTGCCCAAGTGGCAACCTGTTCTTCCCAACATCCAAGTAGAATGGAAGAAACCAGCGGGAGAGAGAAGTATTGCCATGGCAAACAACGGTTTTCATAACGGATCGTCGCGTTCGCACAACCTGCGTTCGCTGTTCAGCATGTTTTCCAGCGATCTCGCCATCGACCTCGGGACGGCGAACACGCTGGTGTATGCGCGCGGCAAGGGCATTGTCGTCAACGAGCCTTCCATCGTCGCGTTGAATAAGAACACCAACGAAGTGGAAGCCGTGGGCAAAGAGGCCAAAGAGATGCTCGGCCGGACGCCAGGCAACATCGTGGCCATCAAGCCGATGAAAGACGGCGTCATCGCCGATTTCAAAGTCACTGAGAAAATGTTGAACTACTTCATCCAAAAGGCGCACAACCGCAAGATGCTCGTCCATCCGCGCATTGTCATCGGCGTGCCTTCGGAAATTACGCAGGTCGAAAAACGCGCCGTCATGGATTCCGCCTATCGCGCCAAAGCCAGCGAAGTGCACCTCGTCGAGCAGGCCATGGTCGCCGCCATCGGCGCTGGACTTCCCATCACCGAACCAAGCGGCAACATGGTCGTCGACATCGGCGGCGGCACCACTGACATCGCTGTCATTTCTCTCAGCGGCATCGTCTATTCGCGTTCCGTCCGCATGGCCGGCAATCAGATGGATGAGGCCATCATGAATTACCTCAAGCGAAAATATAACTTGCTGGTCGGCGAACGCACCGCCGAACAGATCAAGATGGAAATCGGCTCCGCCTATCCTTTGGACAAGCCGCTCACCATGGAAATCAAAGGCCGCAACCTGATTGAAGGCGTGCCCAAGACCATCACCGTCGACGACAGTGAAATTCGTGAGTCGCTCAGCGAATGCGTTTCGACCATCATGAATGCGATCCGCGTCGCCCTCGAACGCACGCCGCCCGAACTTTCCGCCGATATCAGCGACCGTGGTATCGTGCTCACCGGCGGCGGCGCGCTCATCAAGAACCTCGACAAGCGCATCCGCGAAGAAACCGGATTGCCCGTCTCCATCGCCGACGATCCGCTCTGCAGCGTTGTGCTCGGCACCGGTAAAATGCTTTCGGACTTCAAGCTGCTGCGCAAAATTTCGATCGAGTAGCTGTTAGCCATCAGCTCTCAGGTGAACCCAGTTCACCCGGAATGAAGAATGAGAGTTCCTGATCCATTTTCGGATTATCCGCCCGGTATGCCGCAGGTTTTGCTGGGTCTCATGCTCGTTCTCGCTGCTGCAATATCCGGGTGGATTGTAATCGACACGCAACGTGCGATGAACTGGATGGCAACACGCGCACCCGGGTGGTCGCCTTTGCGAAGCGTTGCGATCAGACTGGCGAATAAGCCAGCTTGGATTTGGTTTTACAGAAGTGACGGTGCTGTTGTCTTCGTCGGTGTAGTTCTAATACTTGTTTCTCACTGGTTGACACTTCACTGAGAACATACTGAAAGCTGACGGCTGATAGCTGAGAGCTGGTTCGCTGAGTACTGAGTACTGACCCTATGGATGTCCTCGGACGCTACCGCAATCTGATCGTTCTGGTTGGCGTACTCTTCGCCCAGGTGCTCGGCTTGGCCGTGCAGGTCCGGCGGACGACCGACAACGAGCCGACCCGCCTCATCCGCATCTGGGCGGTCGGTTCCGTCACTCCTTTGGAAAAAGTCCTGTCGTGGACCAGAACCTCCACCAGTAACATCTGGCACAACTATTTCTACTTGCGCGGCGTGCGCGCCGAAAACCGCGCCCTCAAGGCACAGATCGAGCGCATGAACCTGGAGCAGGTGCGGATCAGCCAGGATGCCGACCAGGCGCGGCGTTTGCAGGCTCTCCTCGCATT
>JAYUJG010000450.1:0-9808 GCA_043765355.1 Acidobacteriaceae bacterium
ACGCAAAATCTTCCGATTTCCCAGCAAATTTTCCCTTTCCCTAATAGGAAAAACCTTGCAGATGGCATCTTCCGGTCTGTTAGGATGAATTCTTCCTTAGGTAAGTGGCCCCTTAGCAGCATCTTAAGAGTGGAGAGCGTTCGTCGAAGATGGCCTTCGGCGTGCACTTCACGGAGCGAAGTGTCCATCGCTTCGGCCCGTCTCCCGCAGTCTTGAAAACGTCCCGTTCGCGGGGGACTGGCCACTTCTCATGGCAAGGCTAAGCAGGGCGCTACATTGAGGTGCTGAACATGGATTCCCAGTCTTCACAATTGACCCTAGGCATTCTTCCCGAGCCTCGCGTGCGTTGGGGGAAGTTTGTTCTCAGTTATGGTGTGCAGTCGGTGGTGGTGGCGTTCTTTGTCATTGTGGGCATCCTGCACCCTGACGTTCTCGAACCGCGCGATCGCGACTACCACTTTGTCAGCCTGGTCGACACTCCGCCTCCGGTCCCGCAGACGCCGGCCCCAGTACGGCATTTTTCGAATCCGGTCCCGAAAATTGTAGAACCGGTCGCCCCGCGGCCCGAAGCCATACGAGTTCCTACGGAATTGGTCCAGAAGAAGATTCCTGTTCCGGAAGAACAGGCTCCCAAAGTGACGCTAGCCGCGAAGAAAGAACTTCTGCCCGACATGAAGCCGCTGATTCCGCGGCCGCCGGTCAAGACCAATGTGTTCTCCACCGGAAGCTCGGCAACACCCACCATGGCGGCCGCGCCGTCAAAAGTGCAAACTGGGGGATTCGGCGATCCGAACGGTGTGCCCGCACAGGACAGTCACAGCCATCCGATCACGATCGCGCAGGCCGGCTCGTTCGATATGCCCAACGGTCCCGGCTTCGGCAATGGTACTGGCGGATCGCACGGCGCCCGCGGGGTTGTGGCGAGCACGAGATTCGGCAGCGGCGTGGCCACCGGCAACAGTTCCGGCACGGTGTCGGGTTCGCGCGGCGCGGTTCGGCAGGGCGGCTTTGGAGACGCCGATGTCGTCACCGGCTCGCAGCCCAAAGCGAAGTCGGTCGAAGCAGCCGTTAGAACTTTGCCAGCTGAGATCACATTCAAGCCACGTCCGGTTTACACTGATGAAGGACGCCAGCTTAAAATTGAAGGCGAGGTATTGCTCGATGTCGTGTTTTCGGCGACCGGGCAGATTCGCATCGTAAAGGTAGTCCGCAGCCTCGGTCACGGGCTGGACGAATCGGCGGTTCGGGCCGCGGAAAAAATTCAGTTCAAGCCCGCGCTCAAAGACGGGCAGCCTGCCGACTTTGAAGCGGTCTTGCACATTATGTTTCAACTGGCATCTTAATTTGGGTAAAGCATCGTGAATGAAGTTAAGGCTGTATGAAATGAAACAAACAAAAATGTCGCCTTCCCCCTTTGCCGTTCTTGCACTCTCCCTGGTCTGCTGCGCTACAACGGTTTTCAGTCAGACTGCGCCCGCCGCGACGACTCCCCAGGCTCCCACCGAACAGGCAGCGCCTGTCCAATCTGCGCCCGTAGCGACGCCACCAGCTCCGCCCGCGCCCGTGCAAACCGCGCCCGCCGACGCGACGACGACGCAAAGCGCGCCCGCTCAGGCCAC
Source organism: Acidobacteriaceae bacterium (assembly GCA_043765355.1). Taxonomy (GTDB): domain Bacteria; phylum Acidobacteriota; class Terriglobia; order Terriglobales; family Acidobacteriaceae; genus Acidiflorens. The sequence goes on from JAYUJG010000450.1 coordinate 1,620, forward strand.
GCCCGTAACCGCTGCAACTGCTCCAGTGCCCGCACCCACGACTCCCGCTGGGCAGCCGCAGTTCACCACCCGCGACAGCGCGACGCAGCAGGCAAGCGTCGCTGCCGCCAGCTTCGATCAGGTCGTGGATCGCGCGATTGAGCGCGAGCATTTTTTCATGGCGCAAATGAAGACGCTGCATCCGCTGGTCGAAACTTATTTGCAGAATTTGAAGCAGGACAAAGAAATCGACGCCGCCGTCCCCTCGAGTGACGTGTACTTCCTCGGGCGCCTGGACATGAGCAACGGCACCGACGATCGTACTTTCACTTCTCCCACAACGGCCGGCCTCGGCAAACGCATGTTGAGCAAACTGAACAATGTTTACTCCATGAAGTTCCTGCCTTTGGGTTTTGCCCAGATGGTGGTTCTCGATCAGGATTTTCAGCGCCAATATTACGACTTCACGTTTGTCCGCCGTGAGTTCCTCGGCGAAATCCGCTGCGTCGTGATGGATGTCGCTCCTAAAAAAAACGCGGGCAAGGGCCGATTCCTGGGCCGCATCTGGATTGAAGATCAGAACTACAACATCGTCCGCTTTAATGGCACCTACTATCCCCATCCGCGGGCCAGCTACTACCTGCACTTCGATAGCTGGCGTCAGAATCTGCGCCCCGGCGTCTGGCTGCCTTCGCTGATTTATTCGGAAGAGTCGGACCTCAAATATCGTCTGGGCCAGACTCTCCACTACAAAGCGCAGACGCGCCTATGGGGCTACAACCTGAAAGACCTTCGTCGCAACTCCGAATTCACGGAAATCACCGTCGACGCCCCGCAGTCGGTTCAGGATCAGAGTCAGAAGGCGCAGGATGCCACGCCCATCGAGGCTCAGCGCCAATGGGAACGTCAGGCTGAACTGAACGTCATCGACCGCCTGCAACAGATTGGCCTGCTCGCGCCGGAAGGCGAAATCGACAAGGTGCTCCAGACCGTCGTCAATAACATGATGGTCACCAATAATATCGACATTCAGCCCGAGGTGCGGTGCCGCGTTCTGCTGACCACGCCGCTTGAGTCCTTCACCATCGGCCACACGATTGTCGTAAGTCGCGGCATGATTGATGTGCTGCCCGACGAAGCGTCGCTGGCGATGATTCTGACGCACGAGCTGGCGCACATTGTCCTCGGCCATCACCTCAACACCAAGCTCGCCTTCAACGACCGCATGTTCTTCCCCGACGAGCGCACTTTCGAGCGTATGGATTTCGCCCGCGACCGCTCCGAAGAAGAAGCTGCCGACAAGAAAGCCATCGAACTGCTCAATAGTTCGCCTTACAAAGACAAGCTCGCGAACGCCGGGTTGTTCCTGAAATCGGTGCAGGCGAACGCCCCAGCGCTAAAGAACCTCATCCGGGCGCATCTTGGAGACAGCCTGCTCAACGGCGACGCCACCAGGATGTCGACGCTGATGACCAACTCGCCGCAATTCGATCCGAAAAAGGCCGATCAGGTCGCGGCGCTTCCCCTCGGCGGCCGCGTAAGGGTTGATCCCTGGACCAATCAACTGGAACTGATCAAGACCAAACCGGTGGCGATCACTTCCGCCTCGGAGAAGATGCCGTTCCAGGTGACGCCCTTCTTTCCGTTCCTGACCAGGCTCGGAAGCGTCGCCACTCCCGACAAAGCGGCTCCAGCCCCTGAGAAGACACCTGCCGCGCCCACGGGCCAGTAAGTTAAACAGATCGTGAATTTAAAAAAGCTCGTGTGGTGACGGGGCATAGCCCCGTCACCACACAACTACAGCCGCGTTGGGCCGGAGACTTAAATTTCGAGCGGGGATAGAACGGGAGAAAAACGTGGGGGAGCCCCTTGCTAAATGCACCGGGGCCCGGTCGCGGAGACTAGTTGGCCATCTGGCTTCCAACTTGCGAAAACACGTTGTTGGCGTTGCCGCCGATCAAGCGGACGGTACCAATCACGATCACCAGAATCACGGCCAGCATCACCGCGTATTCGGCGACGTCCTGACCACTCTCCTCAGCCCAAAGTTGACGAAATATATTGATCACAGTTACCCCCAATTCGACGGCGGACTTGAAATACACTTATTCCTCGGAACAGTCGTTCGCCGTCGTATGATTGTAAAAGTATCGTGAATCTGGTGCTCTACCCAATGGCACAGCAGTGACATTGAATGGCACCATCGTGCTACAGCTAAGCGATTTACCCTAGATTCGACGTAACCGACTGAATAGAAGCTGGTTACGGATCAAACTACACGATGGTTTTGAGGGGCAGCCCCTGGTTCACAGCAAATAGAGCCAGCTCCAAGCGGGTGGACACGCCGAGTTTGTCGAAAATGTTGCTGAGGTGGTGCTTTACCGTGTCTTCGCTGATCTTGAAATATTCCGCGATTTCCCGGTTGGCGTAGCCCGCGACCACCGCCGAGACGATCTCCAACTCACGCGGCGTCAGCCCAAATTTCTTCTGTTTTGTCTCCTCGTTCGTGCTCTGCATGAGGTTGCGGAGATACTGGACCAGATTCGAAACACTGTCGCGGCCCACCCAATACTCCCCCGCCATTACCGCATGAATGCTTTTGAGCAACAGTTGCGTGGCTGAATCTTTCAGCACCACACCGCGGGCACCAAGCTGCAACGCCTCCACGACCTGCTTTTTTTCCACGGCCGCGGTCAGCAGAATGATGCGCACCGCCCCCGCAGCACTCAAGTTCGTGTTGAGGTCGCGCAGAGCATCGAGGCCCGTGTGGTGCGGCATCGCCAGATCGAGCAGAAGGATATCGGGCTTGAGCTCCGTCGCCAGCTTCACCGCCTCGCGGCCATCGCTGCCTTCGCCCACCACCTTCATGTCGCCTTCGGATTCCAACAAGCGCCGCAGCCCGTCGCGGAAAATCGGGTGATCGTCGGCAATCACAATGCGTATGGGATGAGTGCGTTTATCCATAATTTTTCCTACTCGAGCTGCCTGTCAAAAATGCGCGCCTTCAAGATCGCTAATTACAAATTACCGATCACAGACTAAAGAGCTTACGCCTGATCCGTCTTTCTCGCCGGAGGAATCCGAACTTCCAGCCGTGCACCGTGCCCGGGAGCCGATTCTATCGCGAGTTCAGCGTCCAGCAGGCGGACTCTTTCGCGGATCACTGCCGGCCCCTTCCCCGTCGCCTCCAATTCCGCGTCGGACAGTCTTCCCGAAAATGAAAATCCCTTCCCGTCGTCCTCAACCGTCAATTGCAGACTACCCCCGCGCTGCGCCAATCGCACCAACACATGGTGCGCTCCGCTATGTTTGCGGACGTTGACCAGACTCTCCTGCACAATGCGCGCCAGTTCCCGGCAGCCCTTTTGCGCCAAATCAACCCGCTCCAATTCGCTGACAAATTCCGCGGCAATCCCGGTCTCGCGCCGGAAACGTTCCACCGTGTCGGAAATAAATCCCAGAAGGCGATCCGCATTCACTTCGAAGGACTTCATCGCCTGCATCAATTCCCGCAACTTCAAAACTTCTTCACGCAACAGTTTTTGAATCCGCCCCAGTTCCGCATTCACGACGGGCGCCTGCGTTCCAGACTGACGCCGTAGAACGTCCAATTGCATTTCAACCGCGATCAACGATTGGATGGCGCCATCATGAAGTTCGCGCGCAAACCTTCCCCGCTCCAGCGCCCCCGCGCGTTCCCGCAAACGGCGCATCAGATACACGTTGTAAATCGCCGGACCGACCTGCTGCGCGAACTCCTGCAGAAACCGCAATTCCTCTTCCGGATCGCCCATCATCGAAGGGTCAAAGAGAAACACCCGGCCCGACCACTCTGTTCCGAACAGCAACGCCACTGAAACCACTGCATCGAATTTTTCCACCTGCGCCAAAGCATCCAGAAATACGGTGCTCTCGTCGCGCAGCCGGCCTCCATCGCGATCCAGGCACACGGTGCGAAATCCCCGGGCGCCGCGCAACGCATAAATCGCGTCCGCTGGCGATTCGAACAGATACACTTTTTCGCTCTCAGGCAACGCCTCACGCCAGCGCAACGCCTCGGCTCCTTCCGCGCCTTGCCTCACCTCGGCGAGAAATACCCGATAGCTGCTTCTTTCCTGCGAAGCAGTCAGCACCCGGCTGGCGCCGTAGATGCTCATCACCTCCCCGAGAATCTGCTGCATGGTCCCGGTCAGTCCCACTTCCACCCGAGTCGAACTGAGAACGCGGGTGATCACGGCACGTTCCGCCCGCACTTTTTTCTGGTTCTCCGACATGTAGCCCAGCAGGAATCCGAGCACAATCAGATACACCGAACTCATGAACAACTGTTGCGGACCCAGTTCCCGGACGCTCACGCCAAGCCGCGGCAAATGCACCAGGCGCAGCCATGGATCCGCCGCGGGTTCCAGTCCCACGCGCACCGCGAAGGCTTCGGTCCAGAGCAGCGCCACGGCGGCAACCGCCGTGCCCACAGTCTCCCACAGTCCCCAGCGATAGGCGGCCGCCGCCATCACGAACACGAAAAATAAAAAGAACGGTCCTCGCTGCGCCGTCGCAAACATCGAAATCAGCACCGGCCACAGAATGTCAGCGGAGTGCACCACCAGACGAAACGCCGTGGTCGACTGCGGCCGGAACCGAACCAGCAACATGACGACCACCGCGTGAACCAGATATACCGTCAGCAGCCAATACATCCAGGGCGAATAAACAAACTCGCGCGCCGGCTCCGTCAACAGAGAAAGCACGGCCGCGATGGTCAGCGCCACGCGCGCCGTCGCCAGCCAGCGCTCGGTGCGCCGGATTTCACCCGAGCTGAGCGGCGCCCGGAAGCGCCATAGATCGCGGTATCGAGGGATCATCCAGGACAAGGGGCTTTCGTCGTTCAGCGCTCACCCAGCGCCAGGGTAAAGTGAAGCGCCTAATTCTAAAGGCAATGCCCAGCAAACTCCACGGGCATCTTACATTGGCCATGGTCGTCTGCCACTGTTGATGGAGAGTGGAAGCCGGACCGGTCCGTCCAGAAACGTTGGAGGGAAACGGTGGAGACGTCCGTCGGCCCTGCATCGTACAAATCACACGATGGAGGAAATTACTCTGGTAACCCACCAGACCTCACCTCCCGGCACTAGAATGGAGATCGGAGCGGATCGCCTTGGCCACGCTCACCAAACTTTGTGTCGCTGCACTCGTCGCGCTGCTGCTCGCCCAGATAGCGGCGTCTCTGCTCATGCCGAGGGGCGGAGCCCTCACCATCGCCAGCGATCTCATCCAGGGCACTCTGATGCTGGTTGCCACCGCCGCCTACCTGCCCAATCTCTCGCGCGCACGCTGCCCCACTCTCCCCAAACGGCTGTTCTGGATCCTGATGACTTTGGGCATGCTCCTCTGGCTCACCTATCAAGGGATGTGGAATTACCTTGAAGTGATCAAGCGTCAGGAAGTGCCGGACGATTTTCTGGGCGATATTGTACTGTTCCTGCATCTGGTGCCGATGATCGCCGCTCTCGCCGTCCTTCCTCATCTGCGGGAAGGCGAGCGAGACGGACGCGTCCGCATGCTTGACTTTACCCTTCTGCTGACCTGGTGGGTTTTCATTTATGTCTACGCCGTCATCCCCTGGGAAACCGTGCAAATCGACGACCGGGCTCACAACGCGAATTTCACCTTCGCATATCTGACTGAAAACCTACTGTTCATAACCGCGCTTGCCGTCCTCGCCTACACCGCTCACCGCGGCTGGCGTCAACTGTACGGGCAGCTACTCGGCGCCAGCACCCTCTACGCCTCCAGTTCCTACGTCGCCAACTGGGCTATCGACCACAAGGCCTACTACAGTGGCAGCATCTACGACATCCCACTGGCAGCATCCATCGCGTGGATGGCGGCGGCACCTTTACTCGCAACCCGCCTCGACTTGTCTGACGCCAAGCCGCCGCGGCCTGTGTTTGGTGTCTGGATCACGCGCCTGAACATGCTTGCTTTGTTCAGCCTGATCTGGGCAGCGATGCAAGCGGCACTCGACCCAGTCCTCGCGCCCCCGGTCAAGACCTTCCGCATTATCGTGAGTCTGCTCACGATCGTGGTGATGGGTGCCCTGGTTTTCTGGCGCCAACGCCTGCTCCGAGCGGAGCTCTCCCTGTTTCTGGAAAGGTCGCGCCGCTCGTTCGTCGAGCTCAAGGACTTGCAGGAAAAGCTGATTCAATCGGAGAAACTGGCGTCGCTAGGCCAGTTGGTGGGGGGAGCCGCCCACGAGATCAACAACCCTTTGACCGCCATGCTGGGCTACTCCGAACTGCTGAGCGCTTCTGAATTGCCGCCTGCCGAACAGTCTCAGGCTGAGCAAATCGGCGAACAGGTGCGGCGCACCACCGCTTTGGTTGCGAGTCTGCTCACGTTTGCCCGTCAGGCACCGGCCAAACTCGCTGCCGTGGACATCAATTCGGTGCTGCAAACCGCCGCGCGGCTGCTGGGTCCCCAACTCGAGGCTGAAGCCAATTCCATCCACCTCGAACTCGCTCCTGCGCTGCCCGCCGTGCTCGCCGACTCCAATCAGATTCTCCACGTCTGCATGCACCTGGCGGGACAGATCAGCGCCGATCTCGATGCCGAAATAAACTCAACCCTGCTAGTGAGGACGCACAGCCAGGGCAAATTCGTGCTGGTTGATTTTTCTTCTCACCATCCTTCGTCGAACGATCCGTCCGCGCACCAAACTACGGAACAACCACTCTTGTTTCCATCGGCCCTTCACTCGGAGGGCGAAAACAAGCCTTCAACTCTTTCGTTAAGCGCCTGCTGCCGCATCGTCGAAGAGCATGGCGGACGACTGTTGCAGTGCGCAGCCCCCGGTCGGCCCGCGTTCCGTATGGAATTGCGAGTCGAGGCGAATTCCGCGAACCACTCGTCCCTGGACAATGAGATCCGCGCCGCCGCTCACGGGAACTCCTAACAGTAGAAAGGGTGCCTGCCCCGTCTCATCCTGGCGGCGGGAGACGCGGCAAGCCGCGTCTCTACGGCGCGGGCGCAGGCACTCCTCCCGTCCTCTTTAACTGTCCGCAGGCGGCAAAGATATCGCGCCCGCGCGGCCGCCGCACAAATGCCGGAATGCCCGCCGCCGTCAGAATTTTCTGGAACGCAAATACCCGCTCCTGCTCGGGCGTGCGATACGGCAACTCCGTTCCGGGATTCAAGGCAATCAAATTGATCTTCGCCCGCATCCCCCGCACTAACTCCACTACTTCGCGGGCCTGTTCCGGAGCGTCGTTTACACCCGCGAGCAACACATACTCAAATGTAAGGCGCTCGCGTGGCCGCAGCGGAAACTCACGCGCCGCCTTCATCAGCTCCGTCAAATTCCATTTCCGGTTTAACGGCATCACTTCGCCGCGCAGCGCGTCATTCGACCCATTGAGTGAAATCGCCAGTTTGGGCCGCAGCGCCTCTTGCCCAAAGTCGCGAATCCGCGGCACAATTCCCGCCGTCGATACCGTCATCCGCGACGCCGGAATTCCCACGCCCTCCGCCAGAAGCCGCACCGACTTCATGAAATTGTCGTAGTTCAGGAATGGTTCACCCATCCCCATGAACACAACATTGACCCGCTGCACCGGAGGCTCGACTCCCTGATCGCGCAAGACCGCCGCGATCTGCCCGACAATTTCTCCAGCCTCCAGATTTCGCTGCACTCCCAGCAGCGCTGTAAAACAGAACTTGCACCCCACCGCGCACCCCATCTGGCTCGAAACACAAATCGTAGCCCGACGCCACGGAATGCTCCCTGCCTCAAGCTCGTCGCCCGCTTCGCTGCCGTCGCCACTCTCGCCGCCGTCCCCTTCCGGCATCCACACGGTTTCGACGGTCTCGCCATCGTCCAGTTCCACGAGATACCGCACCGTGCCATCGCTGGAAACAAACTTGCGCGCGATCCGCGGAAGCCCCACCCGCCAGCCTTCCTCCGCCAAGCGCGTGCGGTAATCGAGCGGCAAGGTTGACACCTGATCCAGCCGCTCGATCCTTTGCCCGTACAGAGCATCAAATAACTGCTGGCCGCGATAGGCGGGCTGGCCCGACGCCACCGCGAGGCTCGTAAGCTCCGGCAGGTCAAGTCCGAGAAGCGAGTTGCAGGGTTGCTGTCGCATTGGGAATGCGGACAAAATCGAACACGCGCACTCAATACTAAGGAATCGACGTAAGTGGAACAAAGATAA
>JAYUJG010000451.1:0-10017 GCA_043765355.1 Acidobacteriaceae bacterium
TTTTCCCGTCCGGGCAAACCACGCCGTCCACCACGGCCTACTAGTCCGATTTGACCTAGTCGGCGGAATTTGCGCCGTCGGATCGCTATGATATTGACTGATGAACGCTATGACGATTCCGGAGAACGTCGAAACCGCCATTCTGACCCCGGAAGCCCGGGCATTCTTGCTGAAACTCGCCGCGAAGTTCGAGCCCCGGCGACAGGAATTGCTGGCGCAACGGCGCGCTGTTCAGAAGGAAATCGACGCGGGGAAATTGCCGGATTTTCTGGCCGACACGGCTGGAATCCGCGAAGGCGCTTGGAGAGTTGCTCCGATCCCGCAAGATTTGCAGGATCGTCGAGTCGAAATCACCGGCCCAGTCGACCGCAAGATGATCATCAACGCCTTGAATTCGGGGGCGAGCGTTTTTATGGCCGACTTCGAAGATTCGAATTCGCCCACCTGGAGCAATAATATTGAAGGCCAGAACAATCTGCGGGATGCGGTTCGCGGCACGATCGAGTACATAAACCCCGAGGGCAAGAGGTATGAGCTCGGATCGCAGACGGCCACGCTGATGGTGCGGCCTCGCGGATGGCATCTGGACGAGAAACATTTCTTGGCCGAAGGCAAGCCGATCTCGGCGTCGCTGTTCGATTTTGGCCTGTTCTTTTTTCACAACGCCGCCGCATTGCTCAAAAAGGGCAGCGGCCCATATTTTTATTTGCCGAAGATGGAGAGCCACCTCGAAGCGCGGCTCTGGAACGACGTGTTCTGCCTGGCGCAGGATGAACTGCAAATCCCGCGCGGATCGATTCGCGCCACCGTCCTCATCGAAACCATCTTTGCGGCCTTCGAGATGGAGGAAATTCTCTACGAATTGCGCGAGCATTCGGCGGGCCTGAACTGCGGGCGCTGGGATTACATTTTCAGTTTTATCAAGAAATTCCGCTCGCATCCTGACTTCGTGTTGCCCGATCGCTCCGAGGTCACAATGGAGGTGCATTTCCTCAGTTCCTACGTTGAATTGCTGATTCAAACCTGCCACCGGCGCGGGATTCACGCCATGGGCGGGATGGCAGCGCAGATTCCCATCCGCAACGACGCGGCCGCGAACGAGCAGGCTCTCGAAAAAGTGCGGCGCGACAAACTTCGTGAAGTTAAGGCCGGACATGACGGAACATGGGTGGCGCATCCCGGTCTGGTGCCGGTGGCGAAGGCAATTTTCGATGAGTACATGCCGGAACCGAATCAGATTTCGAGGCAGCGCGTGAATCACGCAGTGCGAGCGCAAGACCTGCTCGCGGTCCCCAAGGGCGAGATCACCGAGGCGGGACTCCGATGGAACATCGACGTGGGCCTGCAATATTTGCATTCGTGGCTCAGAGGATCGGGATGCGTTCCGATTTACAACCTGATGGAAGATGCGGCCACCGCGGAAATCAGCCGCGCCCAGGTCTGGCAATGGGTGAAGCACGGTTCCGGCCTGAAAGATGGCAGACTGGTGACGGCAATCATGGTGAAAGAAATGATTCGCCAGCGAGCCCTTGAGTTGGGGATCGCGTCGGGCCAGAAGGGCGACGCAAAGCTGGGTCAGGCGGCGGGGATCCTCGAAGAATTGATGACCGGCCCCGACTTCGCCGATTTCCTTACTCTTGCCAGTTACGATTTATTGGACTAGAACCTCAAGGCATGGGTGCACGCCGAGAGACTCCCGCCAACCCGCGCATTGACGCAACCCTGCTCTCGCAATTGCGAGCACATGTCGCCGCGCGTGAAATTGAGCGCGGACTTGCCTGCCTTCAATCTCATCAACCGTGGATCGAGAAGCTCGACCCGACTCAGGAAAATGCCGCGCGTCTGCTGGCGCACCTCGCGATCTGGACCGACATCGGTTTCCAGGGCCCGCCGCTGAAGGATCTGCTAAAGCGCTTCGCCGGCCTCAAGCCCGAAGCGCGCTCCAAGCTGCCGGTGGCCGACTACATCTGCCTGCGCATGACGGAAGGAATGGCGGCCATGGTGGACGAAGCGATGGAAGCCGCAATCGGCCATTTTGATTTTGTAATCGCCTTAAGTCAGGAATTTGACGACCGGTTCCTGCTGGCGATTGTTTATTTCTGGAAGGGCCGTTGCCTGCGCCGAAGAGGCGAGTACGACGAAGCGCTTATTTATACAGGCAAGGGAAGAGATCTTGCCCTTGGGTTGAACCATCTGCGCATGGCTGCGGTGATGCAGGTGCTCGAAAGCTGGATTTTATTTCAGCAGGGCAAATGGAAGGATGCGGTGCGCATCTCGCAGGCGGCGGAACAAGTCCTGCGCCAGACCGACGATCATGTGACGCTGGGCAACATTCAATCCTTTTACGGGCGAATGGCGCGGCGCGAAGGACGCTTCGAGAAGGCGACTGAGTTTTTCGAAGAGGCAATCGCCCACTATGAGGAACGCGATCCGCAGCACCCGAATTTAGCCCGCTCACTGGCCAACATGGCACTGGCCAAGCGCGGAGTCGCTCTTCAATTGCAAAAGAGAATCGACCGTGACGCGGAGCGTCGGCGCAAGAGTTCGGGAGCGCGCAAAGGCAATCCGTCCGCCGCAAGAAACCAGGACTATCGCGGTCGTCTAGCCCAGCTTCGCCGGGAGGCGCTGGAGCACCTCGATAAGGCGCAGGCAATTTACAAGCTGCGTCCAAATCACCACGGCGTGGGCACGGCTTATCTGAATGCCGCCTACATTCATCTCGACAACGGAGACTTTCAGCGCGCCGAGGGCGAAGCCGCTTCCGCCTATGGCGTTGCGGAACAGAAGCAGGACTACATCCTGATGGTGCGGGCGCGCATTGTGGGATGCATGATTGAAAATGCGAAGGTGGAAGAACAGATCGGCGAGGGCGCCGATCCCGGAAGCCATGCGCGTCGAGCCCTCGAGTTCAGTCAAGAGGCCATCGAGTTAGCCAAACACACACAGCATCATTTGCTGCTGGCGAATGCGCATCTTTGGCAGGGACTGACTCACTGCAATTCATTTTTCGACAATCCAGAAGCGGGCCGTGGGTCGTACGATCTGGCGCGGAAATCTTGCGGCGCCAGTCCACCGTCGAACCTCTGGCAGGACTTGCAGACCCTCAGCGCAAAAATTCTGCGCAAGGGAAGCGTTCATCCGGCGCTAAAGGCGTGGTCGCAGGGCGCGGTAGGCGAGAAAACCTTCCGTCAGATCAGCGAAGAATTTGCCGAGATTGTGATTGCACGAGTCTATGAGCGCGAAGGCCGCAAAATATCGCGAGTAGCAACCCGCCTCGCGATTTCGCCCAAAAAAGTGCGCCGAATGTTGGCGAGAGTGGGCCGCCGAAAACCGCAGTGAAGGCCCGCAGCACGACGTCTCGCCAGGCTGTCCCGCAAGCCTGCCCTGAGCTTGTCGAATGGGCGTCCCGCTCTCGGAGCAAGGGCAAGGAACAACAGCTGGGTCATGAGCGGATCTGTTGCGCTCCGAACCCTTCCACCAAACGAGTAGACTGAAATCGAAAGAATCCAACCGGCGAATTCTAGAATCGAAATCCTTGGAGTCCAAGAATCCGGAGGTCGACAATTTAGGTCGGCAAACAAGAGATCAAACATGAAAATCGCAAATGACGTAACCGAGCTGATCGGCCACACGCCGCTGGTGCGCTTAAACCGCGTGACGCAGGGAGCCGTTGCCGATGTCGTGGCCAAACTGGAAAGCCAGAATCCGCTGGCCAGCGTAAAAGACCGCATCGGCGTGAGCATGATCGCCGATGCCGAGCGCGCCGGACGCATTCAGCCCGGGAAAACCGTTCTGATCGAGCCGACCAGCGGCAACACCGGCATTGCGCTCGCATTTGTGGCCGCGGTGAAAGGCTACAGGCTCATCCTCACCATGCCCGATACCATGAGCCTGGAGCGCCGCGTCCTGCTGCTGGCCCTGGGAGCCGAGATCGTTCTCACTCCCGGCCCGCGCGGAATGAAGGGCGCGATTTTGAAAGCCGAGGAATTGCTGGCGAGCACTCCGAACGCCCACATGCTCCAGCAATTCGACAACCCGGCGAATCCAAAAATTCACTTTGAAACCACCGGCCCCGAAATTTGGGAAGACACCGACGGCCGCGTCGATATTCTCGTCTGCGGCGTCGGCACTGGCGGAACCATCACCGGCATCAGCGAGTACATCAAGCCGAAGAAGCCGTCGTTCAAAGCCGTGGCGGTCGAGCCGGCCGATAGTGCTGTCCTCTCCGGCGGTAAGCCCGCGCCGCACAAGATTCAGGGCATCGGCGGCGGTTTCATTCCCAGCATCTTGCGCCGGGATTATCTTGACGAAGTCATCACCGTCACCAACGACGAGTCCATCGAGATGGCGCGGCGGCTTCCACTGGAAGAGGGATTGCTCGTCGGTATCTCTTCGGGAGCTGCTGTGGTCGCGGCTTTGAAGGTCGCGCGCCGTCCGGAGAATGCCGGCAAATTGATTGTTGTGATTCTGCCTTCGTTCGGCGAGCGCTACCTGAGTAGTATTCTCTTCGAAGGACTCCGGAACCAGGCGCTGCAGATTCCGACAGTGCAACTTCCGGATTGATTTTTAGTCTTTCGATCGAAAGCACATGCCGAATCTGCTGGCGCGAATTCGCGAGGACGTGGCCAACGTGCTGGAGCACGATCCAGCGGCGAAATCGCGTGCGGAAGTTTATCTGTGCTACGCGGGGCTGCACGCCGTTTGGTTCTATCGCATCAATCACTGGTTGTGGACTCACAATTTCTTTCTAGCGGCTCGCTGGTTGTCGCAGGTGGCGCGCTGGCTGACGGTGATTGAAATTCATCCCGGAGCGCAAATCGGCAGACGCCTCTTCATCGATCACGGATTGGGCGTGGTGATCGGCGAGACCGCGGTTGTCGGCGACGATGTCACGCTCTATCAGGGAGTGACGCTCGGCGGAACCGGAAAAGAGCGCGGGAAGCGCCATCCGACGCTACTCGACCACGTCGTGGTCGGCGACGGCGCGAAAATTCTCGGCAACATTACGATCGGCCGCAATTGCCGGATCGGCGCTGGATCGGTAGTGCTGCGCGACGTGCCCGACGATTCCACGGTTGTAGGCGTTCCCGGCCACGTTATTTTTCGCGAAGGGAAACGCGTCGTCATCACCGACCCTAAGCAGATCAACGACCCGCTCTCCGAAGCGCTGGCCGCGGTCGCGACCGAAGTGAACAAGCTGGGCGAACGCGTACGCCAACTCGAAGGATCGGTGGAGCGCGAGCCGCTTTCCGCATCGCTGCAGCGCATCATGGAAGACATCGACTACCAAATTTGACTTTTCCAAGTAAGGTGGACCAGCCGCGAGCTATGAGCCGCGAGCTACGAGCAACACCGCTTGCTCATAGCCCGAAGCTCACAGCCCGAGACTCACGCCGAGTGCAACGAAGGTCCCATGTCTTCGCCCGTCCCAAGCAGCCTCAACGCTGTCACCCCCGTTTTCCTCCGGCCAAAGTATGATGTGATGTTCCACGAAAGACCTCGCGAATGAAATACGGCTTCGTCATCGACAATCGCAAATGCATCGGATGTCACGCCTGCACCGTGGCGTGCAAAACCGAAAATGAAGTTCCGGTGGGCGTGAACCGGACCTGGGTGAAGTACGTCGAGAAGGGCGTGTTCCCCAACACGCGGCGGGTATTTCAGGTTACGCGCTGCAATCATTGCGAGAAGCCTCCGTGTGTCACCATCTGTCCCGTAACCGCGATGTACCAACGCAAAGATGGGATCGTCGATTTCGATTCCAGCCGCTGCATCGGCTGTAAGGCCTGCATGCAGGCGTGTCCCTACGATTCGATTTACATGGACCCCGAGGATGGCACAGCCGCGAAATGTCATTTCTGCGCGCATCGCACTGAGGTCGGACTCGAGCCAGCCTGCGTGATCGTGTGTCCAGAACACGCCATCATTGCCGGAGACCTGAGCGATCCATCGAGTGAAGCGGCGCAGTTGGTCGCCCGCGAGCCCGTGCGCGTTCGCAAGCCCGAGCAGGGAACTCAGCCTAAACTTTTCTACATCGACGCCGACGAAAGTGCTATTGTGCCGACCGCCGCGCGCCACGAATCCATTTATATGTGGTCGCAGCGAAATGCAGCGGTGCTTGGCGGAGGCGCGGTGTATCCCGCCGATCACCCCTTGCTGCAAAAAAACGCGCTCGCCGCCTACGACGTTTCCCATGCGCGTCCCTGGGGATGGCAGGTTCCCGCATATTGTTGGACGAAATCCATCGGTTCGGGTGCGCTCGCGGTACCGGCGATTGCGATGCTGCTCGGTAGATTGTCGGGTGACCGCGTGCGCGATATTGCGCTGGCGACCGTTGCGCTTCTGTTCACTGCTCTCACTACTGTGCTGCTGGTTTGGGATCTGGAACACAAAGAGCGTTTTCTTCGCGTCGTATTCATGCCGCAAACCAGATCGTGGCTGGCGCGAGGTGCGTTCATTCTGATCGCATATAGCGCGTTGTGCGGCGTGTTCTGGCTGACGGCGATCGCCGGATTTTCTTTTGCGGTCTCGTTGTTGTTGTGGCCAACCGTGCTGCTTGGATTTTGCGCGGCTGGCTACACGGCGTTTCTGTTTGGACAGTGCGAAGGCCGCGACCTGTGGCAAACACCGCTTCTGCCGGCGCATTTGATCGTTCAAGCATTGCTTTGCGGATCGGCCGTGCTGGCGCTGCTTCCGGAGGCAATCGGTGGTTCGCCACAAGCGCTGTCATTCGCCGTCCCCGCGCTCGCCATCAGTTTGGTCTTGCATATGCTCATGCTGCTCGGCGAAGTCGCCATGCCTCACACCACTGACAATGCGCGCTATGGTGCAAGGTTGATGACGCACGGCCCGTTCGCGCGGGCGTTTTGGGGAGGCGCGGTTGTGCTGGGCGGAATTATTCCGCTTGTGATTTTGGTGTGTGGTTCGTTTGTGGTTGCCGCGCCGAACCGCATTGCGGTTGGAGCGGCCAGCGTGTTGGCATTGGTCGGATTGCTGATTTTTGAATGGTGTTTCGTGATGGCGGGACAGAGCGTGCCGAACAGCTAGAGTTCTGCGTAGGGACAGCCGCCCTCGGCTGTCCTCTGGGGCGAAACCCCGCGACTGCGATGTCGCACGATACCGGCGAACTGCGCTCGCTGGACAGCCGAGGGCGGCTGTCCCTACGCGGGTTGCTACTAGATATGGAGTTTTCTCAATGACGGATTTTAAGCGCGATGGCAGCCATCTCTCGTCGTATCCGCCGGTCGAAAAGTGGGACGACTGGACGGAGTACGATGCCGAGGCTTGGCCGCGACGCGTCAAGAAGCACTACGACCTGGTCCCGACGATTTGCTTCAACTGCGAGTCGGCTTGCGGATTGCTTGCCTACATCGACAAAGAGACTGGACAAGTAACAAAGTTCGAAGGCAACCCGAAACATCCCGCAAGTCGCGGACGCCTCTGTGCAAAGGGACCCGCGACGATCACGCAGATTCACGATCCCGATCGCATTCTCTATCCGATGAAGCGCGACGGCCCGCGCGGCGGTGGAAAGTGGACGCGCACTTCGTGGGACGAGGTGCTGGAGACGTTTGGCGCGCGGATCCGAAAAGCGATTCAGGAGAGTCGCGGCGAAGAAGTCATGTATCACGTCGGTCGTCCGGGACACGACTTCATCATGGAACGGACTCTGCAAGCGTGGGGCATCGACGGCCACAACTCGCACACGAACGTCTGCTCGTCGTCGGCGCGTCTGGGATATCTGCTGTGGCATCATGCCGATCGTCCGTCGCCCGATCACGCCAACGCGCGATTTATTTTATTGCTTTCCGCGCATCTTGAGTCGGGACACTATTTCAATCCGCACGCGCAGCGCATCATCGACGGAAAGATGGCTGGAGCGAAATTAGCCGTGATGGATCCACGGCTTTCGAATACCGCGAGCATGGCGGATTACTGGATGCCGAGTTATCCCGGGACCGAAGCCGCAGTGCTGCTGGCAATGGCGATGGTCATCCTTGGCGAAAATCGTTTCGACGCCGTGTTTGTGAAGAATTGGACAAACTGGGAAGAACTTGAAGTCGATGGATTTACCGCGAAGGGCCAGAGTTTCGAAGCGCTCATTGAAGCGCTGAAGCGTCACTACGCGAAGTTCACTCCCGAGTTTGCCGAGAAAGAAAGTGGAGTAAAAGCCGAGATCATCGTAAAGACGGCACGTGAGATTGCGACTGCCGGAAGCCGCTTTGCGTCGCATCTGTGGCGTGGCAGCGCTTCCGGCAATTTGGGCGGATGGCAACCGGCGCGCGCTTTGATGCTGCTGCATGTGCTCACTGGGTCGGTTGGAACTCCGGGCGGACACAACTTGAATTCGTGGAACAAATTTGTGCCTCGACCGTTCAAGAATCCGCCGCCGCAGAAGCGGTGGAACGAATTGCTTTATCCCCAGGAATGGCCGCTTTGCGTTCATGAAATGTCGCCGCTGCTTCCGCATTTCCTCAAGGAAGGACGCGGGCGCATTGAGGCTTACTTCACGCGCGTGTTCAATCCCGTGTGGACTTATCCGGACGGATTTTCGTGGATCGAGATGTTGCGCGACGAAGAGAAAGTCGGCTTGCACGCTGCGATGACGCCGACTTGGAGCGAGACGGCGTGGTTTGCGGACTATGTTTTGCCCATGGGCTTCAGTTCCGAGCGTCACGATTTGATGAGCCAGGAATCGTATGCGGGCAAGTGGATCGGATTTCGTCAGCCTGTGTTGCGCGTCTTGCAGGAAAGGCAAGGCAAGAAATTCGACTACACATATCAGGCGAATCCCGGAGAAGTCTGGGAAGAAGATGAATTCTGGATCAATCTTTCGTGGGCAATCGATCCCGATGGTTCGATGGGGATTCGGCAATGGTTCGAGTCTCCTTATCGCGCCGGACAGAAGCTGACCGTTGATGAATACTACGGATGGATTTTTGAAAATTCAGTTCCCGGATTGCCCGCGGCCGCTGCTAAAGAGGGACTGAAGCCGCTGGAATACATGCGCAAGTACGGCGCGTATGAAGTCACCACCGATGTCTACAAGCAGAACGAGAAGCCGGTCGCAGCGGGTGATCTCACCGGATCGAATGTCGAAGCGAATGGCGTAGTCACCAAAGCGGGCAAAGCGGTCGGCGTGATGGTCGATGGCGAAGCGGTTGTTGGCTACAACACGCCGTCGCGAAAACTCGAATTGTTTTCGAAGACCATGGCGGACTGGAAGTGGCCCGAGTTCGCGCTGCCGGAATACTATCGCAGCCACATTCATAAGTCGGCGCAGGCGGCATCGCTCGGAAAACCCGGCGAGGATTTTGGTCCAGACTTTGACTCGAAATACATGCCTCGTGTCGAGTGGCCGAAAGATGCGAGCGGGGAAGTCTATACGCTGCTGCCAATTTTTCGTTTGCCGCATCTTATTCACACGCGCTCGGGGAACTCGAAATTCCTCTATGAGATTGCGCACAAAAATCCGTTGTGGTTGAATCCGGTGGACGCGCAAAAAGTCGGCGACATTCACACCGGCGATTTAATTAAAGTACACACCGAGATCGGCTTCTTCGTGTTGCACGCGTGGGTCACCGAGGGGCTGGCTCCGGGCGTGGTCGCCTGCTCTCACCACATGGGCCGCTGGCGCACCAATAAAGAGGATCAGCTCGAACGCATGTCGAGCGCGTGGGTCGATCTGAAAGAAGTTGGCAAGGGACAGTGGAAGATGCGCCAGCTCTCTGGAGTCGAGCCCTATGAAACGACCGATCCCGATACGAAGCGCGTCTGGTGGAGCGATGCCGGCGTGCACCAGAACATTACGTTTCCCGTGCATCCCGATCCCATCACCGGGATGCACTGCTGGCACCAGATGGTGCGCGTGGAGCGGGCTTTGGCCGATGACCGCTACGGCGACATCTTCGTCGATACAAATCTTTCTTTCGCTGTCTATCAAAGATGGAAGGCGTTGACACGCCCTGCGCCTGGACCGGGTGGTTTGCGACGGCCGCTGTGGATACCGCGAGTGGT
>JAYUJG010000452.1:0-5467 GCA_043765355.1 Acidobacteriaceae bacterium
GAGACAGGAGTGCAAGAGTTTAAGTGCTAGCCAGAGAGCAAAAGCAAACCGTCGTTGACACGTATCGCACGCACCCGACCGATACCGGTAGTCCCGAAGTTCAGATCGCGCTGTTGAGCGAACGCATTGGTCAGTTGACGGATCACTTCAAGACGCACCAGAAAGATCACGGCTCGCGCCGCGGACTTCTCATGATGGTCAGTCGGCGTCGCAGCCTGCTTGACTACCTGAAGAAATACGACTCGGAACGGTATAAAACCGTCATTTCCAAGCTCGGTATCCGCAAATAACAGCGCGACCGGTTCCGTGTGGGACCGGTCCAGACTCCGAGACCCTTTGCAAAGTGCGTTCCCAACCGCCGCCTGGCGTCCGCCGGCCCACGCGAACTTCCGTATCCGCGCGCATGCCCCTACTGCCCTGATAAAGGACATTCTTAAGGATGAACTATGAAGCCTGAAGCCACCAAAGTTTCCGTCGAACTCGCGGGCGGAAAAACTCTCTCCATTGAAACTGGAAAATTAGCCAAGCAAGCCGGCGGCGCGGCCGTCGTGAGATTCGGCGACAATGTTATTCTTGCCGCTGCGACCTCCAACCCAGAGCCCCGCACGGGCATCGATTTTTTCCCGCTCACGGTCGACTACCGCGAATACACCTACGCCGGCGGACGCATCCCCGGCGGCTTCATCAAGCGCGAAGGCCGCATGAGCGAGCGCGAAGTTCTTACCAGCCGTCAGATTGACCGGCCGGTCCGTCCGATGTTCGCCGAAGGCTTCAAGTGCGAGACCCAGGTCATCGCCTTCGTCCTCTCCGCAGACACTGATAACGATCCCGATGTTTGCGGCATCAACGCCGCTTCCGCCGCGCTGACTATCTCCGACATTCCGTTCCTTGGCCCCATTGGCGCCGTGCGCGTTGGCCTCGTGGAAGGCCGCTTTATCGCCAACCCCACCTACGCCGAAATGGCGGAGAGCCTGCTCAACATCATGGTCGTCGGCACCTCCGATGCCATCGTCATGATCGAGTCGGGTGCGAAAGAAGTAAAAGAAGAGACGGTTGTTGACGCCATCGAATTCGGACACACCGAGATCAAAAAGATATGCGCCGCTATCAACGAGCTGCGCAGCAAAGTCGGAAAGCCGAAACGTAAAGTTACGCCGCCCGAATTCGACGAGACTTACTTCAAAGGCCTGGAATCGCAGATCGGTCGTCGACTGGCGGACGCTCTCGACACCGAGAAACATCCGAAAGCGGAAAGCCACGAACTGGTCCGCGCGTTAGAAAAGGAACTGCAAGCCGCATTGCCCGAAGACGATGCCACCGCGAAACCGAAGCTGAAAGAGTATTACGAAACCCTGCGCGAGCGTATCTTCCGCAGTCAGGTTATCGACAAAAAGCGCCGTCCCGATGGCCGCGCTTTCGACCAGATCCGCGAGATTTGGATCGAAGCCGGAGTCCTTCCCCGCGCTCACGGCAGCGCTGTATTCACTCGCGGCGAAACCCAGGCCTTGGTCACGACTACGCTAGGCACAAGCGACGACATGCAGCGCCTGGAAGGCTTCCAGGGCGAATCCAGGAAGCGCTTCATGTTGCACTATAACTTCCCGCCGTTTTCGGTTGGTGAAGTTGGCTTTATGCGTGGCGCTGGACGCCGCGAAATCGGCCACGGCGCACTCGCAGAGCGTGCTGTTTCCGCAGTCCTCCCGAGTTTGGACGACTGGCCTTACGCGATGCGCGTCGTCTCCGACATTCTGGAGTCGAACGGATCGTCGTCGATGGCCACCATTTGCGGCGCTTCACTCTCGCTGATGGATGCGGGTGTCCCGCTGAAGGCCCCGGTTGCTGGCGTTGCGATGGGATTGGTCAAGGAAGGCGACAACTACGCCATCCTGACCGATATCGCCGGCGCTGAAGATCACTACGGCGACATGGATTTCAAAGTCGCCGGAACCAAGGAAGGCATCACCGCTTTGCAGATGGATATTAAAGTTGCCGGCATTACTTCGCAGATCATGCGCGAAGCGCTGGCACAAGCACAGCGCGGACGCCTCTTCATCCTCGGAAAGATGGACGAGATTCTTACTGTGGGACGCGAGAAGGTTTCGAGTCACGCGCCTCGTATTTACACCCTGCAGATTCCCGTCGACAAAATCCGCGACGTGATTGGGCCCGGCGGCAAGATGATTCGCAGCATCATCGAGCAGACCGGCGTCAAGATCGACGTGGAAGATTCCGGCAAGGTTAATGTTGCGTCGAACGATGAAGTTTCGGCAAACAAGGCGTTGCAGATAATCCGCGACCTGACCGCTTCAGCAGAAGTAGGGAAAACCTATCTCGGCAAAGTCAGCCGCTTGGCCGATTTCGGAGCGTTCGTCGAAATTCTACCCGGACTCGATGGCTTGCTCCACATCAGCGAGGTTGCCGAGCACAGAATCAAAGACGTTCGCGACGAACTTAAGGAAGGCGATCAGGTTCTGGTGAAAGTCCTGGCCGTCGAAGGCAACCGCATCAAGCTGTCTCGGAAAGCGATTCTGAAAGAGCAACGCGCCAAGATGGGCGGGGCTCCGCTACCGGAGACAGATGACGGCGGCGGTTCGGAACATGCCGAACATTCCGAACATTCCGACCATTTCGAACGCCGCCCAGAACGCTCTGAACGTTCGGAACGTCCCGAGCGCCCAGAGCGACGTCCGGCTCCGGTTGCGTCATCGGGCACGCCGACGGCAGTGATCGAAGGCGGCGCCGATTTCGACGCCGATGACGAGCCAAACTTCAATCGCGTCGACGGAGTCGTAGCCTCGGTCGACGCCAGCGCAGCGCGTCCCGAAGGTGGCGGTTCGCGTGAAGGACGTCCAAGCAGCGGTGGTGGCGCAGGCGATCGTAATCGCCGTCGTCGCGGTCGCGGTGGTCGCCCAGGTGGTGGTTCCGGAGGCGGCTCAGGCCACGGCGGCGGACACTCCGGCGGCGGTGGTGGCCGCGGCCGACGGTAGTTTTGAAGACTCTGGGAAGGGCACGGCTTTAGCCGTGCCACCAAAAACCAATTGATCCAGAACGCAAAGGGCCGCAGCGATGCGGCCCTTTGTGTTGCAGCGCTGCCGTCCCGGCGGCTGTCCGGGGGGCGTCCTCGCCCGCCGCTTGTCATAGCCCGACGATCTTCGCGGGTAGACATGCTGGCTGCTTCGCTCTTGACGTCTCGGCATATTCGTCCGCGCCTTCCGCGGCTCTTGCGGGATGCGCCGTTTTCACTCACTGCATTTTTCGCGTTCGGCTCCAGCGGGCCTGACGCCCCCCAGGACAGCCGCCGGGACGGCAGCGCTACACTCAATCGCGACTAGATGGTTGCGAATCGATGATTTCTATCGGGCGATTCTGATTAGAACGACAGGTGTTTGAAGATGCCTTCCGGAATGTGCCGAACCGCGCTCATGACGTAGCGCCAGATTTTCGGCGTATAGAGCACATCAGGCGACCGTTGTTCAAGAGCGCGCACGATGTCGCGAGCAACAAGCGCTGGCTCGGCGAAGCGCGAAGCATTGGGCAGGTGATCGGTCATTGAAGTCTGCACCGGCCCCGGTTTGATCGTGATGACGCGAACGCCTGCGGGATGAAGCCGGCTGCGCAGGCCTTGAAGAAAGAGCGAGAGCGCGCCCTTCGCCGAACCGTAAACGTAGTTGGAGCGGCGTCCGCGATCTCCCGCAACAGAAGTGATGGCGGCGATGCATCCGGTGCGGCGGCGTTCCAGATCGGCGGCAAACAGCGTCAGGATCGCCGTAGCGCTGACGAAATTCACCCGCAGTTCTTCGAGCAAAACGTCGATCGAATTCTCCGACTCCTTCTGATCGTGCATCGATCCATAGGCGAGCAGCACGGTGTCAAAGTCCGGCAACGTGCGCCGGACAAACTCCACAATCGAGGCGTGATGCTGAACGGAAGCCAAGTCAGCCGCGTAAGCGAACACCTGTCGCGCACCTCGCGCCGCAAGATCGGCCTGAAGTTCGCCAAGCCGCTCCGGTGATCGCGCCACGAGCAGTAACTCGCAACCCCGCCGCGCCAATTGGCGCTGCACTTCGCAGGCAATCCGGGAAGTCGCCCCCAGGATGACGATCTTTTTCATTGCGTTTACGGGCCCGGCCGCGGGGGTTGAAGACGAAGACTGCGTCGTGATCGTCATCGTCTAGTTCGCCCCCGTCACGCGCCGCCAGAACGATGACGACATCTTCGGATCGATGTACGGAACAAAGTTGCGCCAGCGTGGGAACGACGCTTGAAACAGAGACTGACTCATGCGCGCATCTTTTGCGGGATAGAGCGCTCCGCCACTCTGCTTGACAATCTCATCGAGTGATTGCATCAGTTGCAGGGTGCGCTCGCCGCGCATGGCGAAGTCGAGCGCCACGGTGATTCCGGGACGCGGAAAGGAAAGCATTCCAGCCGGCGGCGCGGATCCGAATTGCTTGAGTACTCCAAGGAAAGATCCCATGCCTGAGCGCGCAATGCGGTCGAGCAATTCTTCGACAGCGGCCACGTTCGTTTCCGGAATTACGCATTGATATTGCAGGAACCCTCGTTTGCCATAGAGCAGGTTCCATTGCCGTATGGCATCGAGCGGGTAAAAAAACGAGTCATAAGGCACCACGCTTGCGCCTTTCCTGGCCTCGTGCAGTTTGTAATACGCGGTATTAAATGCCCTGACGGAGTACCGGTTGAGCATCCGACCCGGCAGCGCAAAGGGCAGTTTAGGGCCGCGCCAGCGGTGAAATTGCTTGCCCGTGTCGGCGGCATGATTTCCGCGAAAGAAGATTCCGCGGGTATTTTTTCCGGCAAAGCAGTCCAGCCACGCAACCGAGTATTCGAAGCGATCGTCGCTCTCGCGGCTCAGTTCAAGAAAAGAAGTCAGCGACGAAAAAGGAATTGTCTCGCGGTCAATCCAGGGTCCGACCACCCGCTTCAGCTGAATGTCGGCCCACGCAATCACGCCCGTCAGTCCGAGGCCGCCAATGGTGGCGCGCAACATGTCCGCATTCTCCCGCGAACTGCAATGCACCAGGCCATCGTTCGAGCGGTGCAATCCGATCTGACGAACATGTGCGCCAAAGGTTCCAGCGCAGTGATGATTCTTGCCGTGCACGTCATTGGCGATCGCTCCGCCAACCGTGACGAAGCGCGTCCCCGGAGTGACGGGAAGGAACCATCCTTTGGGAAGCAACACGTCGATAATGTCGGAAAGACTGACGCCGCTCTCGCAGCGGAGCATTCCCGTTGCTTCGTCAAATCCGAGAATGCGATCCAGACGGCGGCAATCGATCAGCTCGCGGCCCGCATTGAGACAGGAGTCGCCGTAGCTGCGGCCAAGACCATAGGGCAGCAGGGAACCCGGCGCAGCGGTTTTGAGAATCTCCGGTATCTGATCGTTCCACGCAGGCTTGTGAACGTGCTGGTGCGAGGTCTTTGGGTAACGGCCCCACGAGAG
>JAYUJG010000453.1:0-1834 GCA_043765355.1 Acidobacteriaceae bacterium
ACCAGCTTGCCATACACGTAGCCGATGGGCAGCAGTAAGATGCCGCCGATTGCGAAGCCGAGAACGCCGCCGAGCGGGCCTCCGCGGAGCAGCCAGTCGTCCATCACGACGAGCCAGCCCACGCCGACCATGGCTCCCCAGCCGAGGGAGAAGTAGTCGGTGATGCGCAACTGACGGGCGAGCTGGGTCATTGGACCGGTATATCACGGCCTCCTAAAAGAGGCAGAGCATTTCGAAGAGAAGATTCGCGGCCAGGAGCGAAGTGATGTCTCCGTTGTCGTATGGGGGAGACACCTCGACCAGATCGGCACCGACAAGATTCTGCCCCCGTAGGCAGCGAACCAGTTCGAGGATTTGGAAACTTGAAAGTCCGCCCACCTGAGGAGTGCCCGTTCCCGGAGCGAAGGCGGGATCCACCACGTCGATGTCGAGAGTGAAATACACCGGCTTGGCCCGAAAACGCTTCAGCGCTTTCGCCATCGTCGCGAGGCCGCGATGGTGGAAATCCTCGGACGTGATGACAGTGAATTTATGTTTGCGCCCAAAATCGAAGTCGTCTTTCGAATACACCTGGCCGCGGAGTCCGACTTGGAGCACGCCGCCTTCGATCAATAGCCCTTCTTCGACGGCACGGCGAACCGGTGTTCCGTGCGAGTGAGGGCTACCGAAATATCCTCCCCATGTGTCGTTGTGGGCGTCGAACTGAATCAGAGCGACGGGGCCGAATTTGCGGTGGACGGAGCGCAGGATGGGCAGCAGGATGGAGTGATCTCCGCCCACGCAGATGGCCCTCGCGCCGGCATCGGCGACTTCGTTCAGCTGAGTCGTGATCCGGGCGAAAGTGTCATCGAGAGAAAGTGGATTGATGGAAAGGTCGCCGTAGTCGGCGATACGCCAGCGCGAAAACGGGTTGACGTTGAGCACCGGATTCCAGGGACGAATGATGGCGCTTTGCGCGCGCACCTGGCGTGGACCGAAGCGTGTGCCGGAGCGGTAGGTGGCGCCGCCGTCAAAAGGAATTCCAATCAGCGCGATATCGAGTTCCTGCGCGCGAGGAATGTGCGGCAGGCGCATGAAGGTTGTGATGCCGGAAAACCGTGGGGTGAGCAGTGCATCCACTGGCTCAGGTCGTGGACCCGGCAACCGCTTCGGCTTGGGCTTCGGGATTGCCTGCATGGGCGCGAATTATAAAGCATCGCGCCCGTGCTCGGACAAGTGCAGCAGGCTGGGGGAAAAGTGTCTGGTAAGGAGCGGCGGCAAATGGCACGCTGGGTGATGAGGCCGAACCAACGCGACCCTTCTTCCCGCGACCCTTCGTCACCGCTTGCGCCCATGGCAGGAGGGGGGTAGGCTGATGAGTCGAGTTGTTCCGCGAATTGGGAGACGAAGCGCTATGCAACTGAGAATGAGCACCCGATCGATGCACGGCGTGCTGGTGGTGGACTGCAGCGGTCGGCTTGTGTTCGGGGAAGAATCGGCGATGCTCCGCGACATCGTCAAGAAATTGCTGTCCGAGAACCCGAACGTGGTCATGAATCTGCGCGAAGTAAATTACATCGATAGCGGAGGGCTGGGAACGCTGGTCTCGCTCTACACGAGCGCCCGCAGCGGCGGCGGCACGGTCAAGCTTTCCAGTCTAAGCCAGCGCGTCGGAGACCTGCTGCAGGTCACCAAGCTGCTGACTATTTTTGAAGTGTTTGAGGACGAAGAAACCGCGGCGAAGTCGTTTCGCTAACAATGCGGCAGGGCTTGTCGCTTGCCGGGCCTCGATTGAGGCCCGGTTTCTTTTTGACGAACGCGAGTGGCAGCGCCCCGTCGCAGGTGGCTGGTTGCC
>JAYUJG010000454.1:0-3466 GCA_043765355.1 Acidobacteriaceae bacterium
GCGAAGGTCAAGGCAAAGTCGCCTACGCCGCTGAAGAATTACAACTCCATCGATAACATTGCAGAATTCTTTGCCTCAAAGGGCAAGAAGTTTAGTGTCCCGAAAATGCTCCCTGAAGAACCCACGGGCCGGCGAGGATTTCGTCCCGGCCAAAAGGTCAGGCACCCAAAATATGGCGAAGGAACGGTGTACCAACGCGAAGGGGATGGGGAAGATGCCAAGATTACGGTACAATTTCCTCGCTTCGGTTTGAAGAAGCTGGTGGAGCGGTACGCCCAGCTGGAGAAGGCGTAAACCGATGGCGACTACGAGTTTCGCGCCGACAGAACACACCAAGCGGTAAACTGGACATCGATCAAAATATCGAACCAGATATCAGACTAAAGATCAGAGGAAACTGACTGCAATCATGGCAAACACATCGAAGCTGACCAAAGACGAACGCAAGAAAAGCAAGCGAGCCTCCCGCAAAAAGAGCAAAGTGGAGACGCCGAAGAAGCCCCGTGACTACGCGCGCGGATCGAAGAAGCCCAAGGTGAAGAAACTGGCCCGCGGTCAGGCCAAACGGTAAGCCGTTAGTGGAGAGACGGGCGTCCGCGCCCGTCTTTCCACAAGATGGGCCCTGAGTAACCGACGCTCCGAGGAGACAACAAACTCTTGTCGCAACCATCCATGGAACCAGCCGCTGTTGTCCGCACGTCAAACACTCAGGCGTTCTGCTGTAAGTCCATCGACAAACTGATCTCGGAAGCAGATCACCCCGAGCACCGGCTCAGCAAAACGCTGGGCCCGTGGTCGCTGACGGCTCTTGGCATCGGCGCGATTATCGGTTCGGGGATCTTCGTGCTCACGGGAACGGCCGCCGCCGGAGAATATTTCCAGGCACCTTCCATCCTGCATGCGCAGGCGCTCGACCTGATCGTGAATTTCTTTCGCCACGGTTCGACCGCCGGAGCGCTCATGCACGGACGTCCTCCCGCCGGGCCGTCGATTGCCATCTCGTTTCTTCTAGTCGCGATTGCTTGCAGCTTTGCTGGATTGTGCTACGCCGAGTTGGCATCCATGATCCCGATTGCCGGCAGCGCTTATACCTATTCCTACGCGACGCTCGGAGAAATTTTTGCTTGGATCATCGGCTGGGATCTCATTCTCGAGTACGTCGTCAGCAACGTCGCCGTGGCCGTCGGCTTTGCGGGATACACAAAAGCGCAACTGGCGGCCTTCGGCCTCAACTTGCCCGATAAATGGGCGAGTCCCGTCTGGGCTGGCGGCCAATGGACCGGCGCGTATTTCAATCTTCCCGGCTTCCTGATCGTTTTTATCCTCACCCTACTTCTGGTGCGCGGAGTGAAAGAGTCAGCCGGAACCAACAACATCATGGTTTTGGTCAAGATCGGCGCCATCCTGACTTTTCTAGTCGTGGGCGGAATGCTGGTGAAACCCGCGAACTGGAGCCCTTTCGCGCCCTCCGGTTTTGCCGGAATCGTCACCGGAGGCGCCATCGTTTTCTTTACCTACATCGGTTTCGATTCGGTTTCGACAGCTGCCGAAGAGTCGCGGAATCCGCAAAAAGATTTGCCCTTCGGCATCATCATGTCGCTGATCGTCTGTACAGTGCTTTACGTCGGCGTCGCTCTGGTCCTGCTCGGCATGATGAAGTACACGACGTTCGTTTCCGGAGAAGCCGCCGACGCGCCCGTAGCCTACGCGATGAAATATCTGGGCGTACATCCATTCTTCCGCTCAGTGATCGTCATCGGCGCACTGACAGGAATGATTTCTTCACTGCTCGTATTTCAGTACGGACAGGCGCGCATCTGGTACGCCATGTCTCGCGACGGCCTTCTGCCAAAATTATTTTCCGCCGTCCATCCGAAATATAAGACGCCGCATTGGTCCACGTGGATCGCGTGTTTCGCCGTGGGAATTCCGGCTGGCCTCGTGGATATCGGCGACGCCGCCGATCTCGCCAACATCGGGACACTATTTGCCTTCGTGCTGGTTTCTCTGGGAGTGATTTTTCTCCGCCGCAACCAACCCGATCGCAAGCGTGCGTTCCGTGTGCCATTTGTGCCGTGGTTCCCCATCATTTCGGTCGTCCTTTGTGGTGGCCTGATGTTCGGGCTCACGCTGATTACCTGGCTGCGCTTTGTCATCTGGCTGGCGCTCGGTCTGCTGATCTATGTCTTCTACAGTCGGCACCACAGCGAGTTCTGCAAAGAGAATCGTTGAAAAGTTTCTCGCGCATGCTTGTGTGGTGACCGGGCTCCGCCCCGTTTGCGGGGCAAAGCCCCGCCACCACACGATCCTCAATCCTTATAGAATTGCCTCATGCCTTCGGAATCGTCTCATTTTATCCTCGCGCTTCCCAAGGCCGAACTCCATCTACATCTAGAGGGCTCAATCGAGCCGTCCACCCTCGTCGAACTGCGCCAGCGTCACGGGATAAATGGAGCGTCGCTCGCCGAAGCAGAGCAACTTTACAACTACAAGGACTTCCCGGGCTTCCTAACTGCCTTCAAAGATGTGACCGGACATCTGCGAACGCCGGAAGACTACGAGTTGATTACTTGCCGGCTCGTGGAAAGCCTGAAAGCGCAGAATGTCCTTCATGCCGAGGTCTTTGTTTCGGTTGGCGTGTGCCTCTGGCGCAACCAGGACTTCCCCGCGATATTCGAAGGTCTCGAACGTGGCCGCGCACGCGGAGAGAAGGATTTCGGCATCTCGCTGCTCTGGATTTTCGACGCAGTGCGGCAGTTCGGCGCTGAGAAAGCGCAGAGCGTGCTGGATCTGGCCATTCAGTTTCGCGATCGCAATGTGATTGCTTTCGGAATTGGCGGCGACGAGCGCGGCGGTCCGGCGGAATGGTTTGCAGGAGTGTACTCGCGCGCCGCGGAACACGGTCTGCACCTTACGGCTCACGCCGGCGAAAACGCTGGGCCTGACTCGATCTGGGGTGCGCTGAATCTGAAAGCCGAGCGCATCGGCCACGGCCTCACCGCCGCGCAAGATCCGGAATTGATTGAAGAGTTGGCCGAGAGCCAGGTTGCGATCGAAATCTGTGTGACCAGCAATCTGCGAACCGGCGTCTGCCCCGACCTCGCGCAACATCCGGTGCGGCGCTACTTCGATCAGGGACTGATGCTTACTCTCAACAGCGACGATCCTGCCATGTTCCGCTCATCGCTGATTGAAGAATACGCGCTGGTGCAGAAAGCGTTCGGTTTCACCGACGAACACCTGCGCGAACTGGCCCGCAATTCTTTCGAAGCGTCGTTCTTGCCCGCCGAAAAGAAAATTGAATTCCTGAATCTGTTGGATGCTGCCGCGACAAGAGCGTAGAACGGGCTGCGGCGTTCGATACATCCCATCTCCTCAGTAGCTAAGGAATCTCTGATCAGGCCCCCGTGAACCTCTGTCCCCCTGTGTCCTCTGTGGTCATGCTCTTCGTCGGACACTGAATCGG
>JAYUJG010000455.1:0-9426 GCA_043765355.1 Acidobacteriaceae bacterium
CACGCCGTGCAGAAAGCAACCATGACACTGCTAAGCGCTGAACTCGACCTCCCCTTCGGATACGGCCGCGTAGTCCGCAAACGCGTGCAGGGCAAAAACCGGCATGCCGAAGTGCAGACGATCGTCGAAGAAAAGTCCGCCACCCCACAGCAAAAGAAAATCTGCGAGATCAATTCCGGTTTCTACGCCTTCGCCGCTCCCGCTCTCTACGAACATATCGACCAGCTCTCCACCAAGAACGCGCACGGCGAGTATTACCTAACCGATATGGCCGCGATCTTCAACAAGGTGCGCAAAAAAGTAGTCGCCATCAAAACCGACGACCCGAGCGAAGTCCTCGGCAGCAACACTCGCGCTGAGATGATGGATATCGACGCCCGCATGCGTCTCGCCAAGTGCCTCGCACTGATGGCCGAAGGCGTAACCATTTTCTACCCGCACACCTGCGTCATCGACAGCGCCGTCGAAATCGGCGAGGACACAGTGATCGAACCCTTTGTCCAACTGCTCGGCAAAACAAAAATCGGCTCCGATTGCCGCATCCGCTCCTATAGCGTCATCTCCAATTCCGTCATCGGCGACCGCGTCACCGTGAAGCCCGGAACCATCATGGAAGACTCGCGCGTCGGCGCCGGCGCAGTCCTCGGCCCCTACACTCATATGCGCGCGGGAACCGAAATCGGCGAAGACGCGCACCTGGGAAACTTCGTTGAGACCAAAAAGATCAAGCTCGGCAAGCGCTCCAAAGCCAATCACCTCACCTATCTCGGCGACACAGAGATCGGCGAAGGCGTGAACATCGGCGCCGGCACCATTACTTGCAATTACGACGGCGTGAACAAACACAAGACCATCATCGAAGACGGCGTCTTCATCGGCAGCGATTCGACACTAGTAGCCCCGGTAAAAATCGGCCGAGGCGCCTACGTAGCCGCCGCCAGTTGCATCACCGAAGACGTCCCCGAAGACGCCCTGGCGCTAGGCCGCGCAAGACAAAGCATAAAAGCAGGCTGGGCAAAAACAAAACGCGAATCCCAGAAGGAAAAACGCCCTTAGCTCGTGTGGTGACGGGGCTCCGCCCCGTTTGCAGGGCGGAGCCCGCCACCACACAATTCCAGCACCACACAAGAATTGGGCTACACTAGTCGCGACGCAATCCATGCCCCAGAAGCCGCCAACTGAAGACCTATCTCCCGTCCGCCACGACACTTCCCTGCTCACCGCTGAAGACTTCTATCTCTTCAACGAAGGTAGCCACTATCGCATTTACGACAAGTTAGGCGCGCACGTCATCGAGTCCAAGGGGACAAAAGGTACCGTATTCGGCGTCTGGGCTCCGAACGCTGGCACCGTGTCCGTCGTTGGAAACTTTAACGGTTGGAATCCCCAATCCCATCAACTCCGTCCTCGCGGCTCGTCGGGCATCTGGGAAGGCTTCATTCCCGGCGTCGAAAAAGGCACGCTGTACAAGTTTCACATCAACTCCTCCCAAAGCGGCCATCAGCAGGAAAAAACCGACCCCGTCGGCCTCTTCGCCGAGGAACCACCCCGCACCGCATCCATCGTCTGGGATCTCGACTACAAATGGAATGACGCCGCCTTCCTCGAAAAGCGCGCCGCAGCCAATTCTCTGCACGCGCCCATGTCCATCTACGAAGTGCACCTCGGCTCCTGGATGCGCGTCCCCGAAGAAAACAACCGCTCCCTGAGCTATCGCGAAATCGCTCCCCGTCTGGCCGACTACGTAAACAAACTGGGCTTCACCCACGTCGAACTCCTCCCCATCATGGAGCATCCCTTCTACGGCTCCTGGGGATATCAAACCACCGGCTATTTCGCTCCGACGTCGCGTTACGGCACGCCGCAGGATTTCATGTACCTGGTCGACTACCTGCATCAGCACAACATCGCCGTTATCCTCGATTGGGTGCCGTCGCACTTCCCTACCGACGGCCACGGCCTGGCATTCTTCGACGGCACACATCTCTTCGAGCATTCCGACGCGCGCCAGGGTTTCCATCCCGATTGGAAAACGCTGATCTTCAACTACGGACGCAGCGAGGTACGCAGCTTTCTCATGTCGAGCGCCATGTTCTGGCTCGACAAGTATCACGCCGACGGCCTGCGCGTAGACGCCGTCGCTTCGATGCTCTATCTCGATTATTCGCGCAAGCAGGGCGAGTGGATTCCCAACCAATTCGGCGGACGCGAAAATTTAGAAGCTATCGACTTCCTGCGCCGCTTCAACCTCGAAGCCTACGGCGAGCATCCCGACATTCAAACCTACGCCGAAGAATCCACGTCCTACCCCATGGTGTCGCGCCCCACGCATCTCGGCGGCCTGGGTTTCGGATTGAAATGGGATATGGGCTGGATGCACGATACGCTCAACTATTTCCAGAACGACTCGATCCACCGCAAATATCACCACAACCTGCTGACCTTTCGCATGCTGTATTCGTTCCACGAAAATTTCGTCCTGCCCATCAGCCACGACGAAGTCGTGCACGGCAAAGGTTCCCTGATCAACAAAATGCCCGGCGACGATTGGCAGAAATTTGCCAACCTGCGCCTGCTGCTGGCCTACATGTATGCGCAACCGGGGAAAAAGCTGCTCTTCATGGGCTGCGAGTTCGGCCAGTATCGCGAGTGGTCCCACGACCGCAGCCTCGACTGGAACTTGCTCGAAGGCCCTCTGCACCGAGGCCTCATGAACTGGGTCGAGCAACTCAATCGCATCTATCGCAGCGAGTCTCCACTGCACTGGTTCGACAACGATCCCCAAGGCTTCGAATGGGTGGACTGCAACGACGCTCCCGCCAGCATCGTCTCTTTGCTCCGCAAAGGCAAAGAAGAAGAGAGCCCAGTACTGGTCGTTTGTAATTTCACGCCCGTGCCCAGACTCGGATACATGGTCGGAGTGCCCGAAGGCGGCTACTGGAAAGAACTTCTCAACAGTGACGCCCGCGAGTACGGCGGCAGCGGCTCCGGCAACATGGGCGGCACCGAAGCCCTGGCAGAAATAACCCACGGCCGTCCATTTTCCTTGCGACTCACGCTACCCCCGCTGGGCGCGCTGTTCCTGCGAAAAGCGTAGATGCGATCCATAGCAGGCTGCGGAAGAACTCTCGAATGTGCGCATCGCCGTGGAAGAGCGGCCCTTCAGGGCCGCGTATCGCGGGTGAAATCAGCGCGGGCTTCAGGCCCCCTGTGGTCTTTTTTTCTCGGCGAAGTTGCGTCGTTCCGCAGCCTCCTCGATCTTGTCATCCCGAGCGCAGCAAGAAACCCCTACTCCCGACACACATTTTCGGCAGAGTAGGGGTCCCTAGCTTTGCTCCGGATGACAATTTACGCTGCAACTCTTTACGGCTTCCACACCCCCACATGCTCCAGCAAGTCCTCTAACTTCGCCTTCTTCAAGATTTCTCCCACCGCCACGTGATCGATATGCGGGGCAATCGCTGCATCGCTCTGCGCGATGGCCCAGGCCGTAACCGCCACAATCGCTTCCCCACCCTTGAAATCCAGCGCATCGACTTTCTCAAGCGTGTCGCTCGACTTGTGATGGACCTCAAAATACTTCGTCAGGTCCACTTCCAAATCCAGCGCTGGAATTCCCTGCAACACGAACGGTCCGTGGTCCGTGTCATAGGTCGTCTCCATCGAAAGGCCGCCACCGTTCAAGTCTTTCAACAGCCCATCGCTCCAGGGCTGCATCGCCTTCTTGAGATCCTCGCGCCCTTCCACTTTCCATCCCTTCGGATGCCCCGCGCCATTGTCCGTATTCAAAACCGCCACGCACTTCGCCATCTCGCCAAGATGCGTCTGGGTGTAAGCATACGACCCAAGCAACCCCTCTTCTTCTCCACCCCAAAGCGCAAACCGAACGCTGCGCCGCGGCACTTTACCCACCGCCATCATCGCGCGAGCCACTTCCAGCACGCTGACCGCGCCGGTACCGTTATCCTGTGCGCCGGTACCAAAGTCCCAGGAATCAAGATGTCCGCCAACCAATATCCACTCGTCCGGCCGCTCACTGCCGCGAATTTCCGCCACGACGTTGTTGACGGTCATCTCTCCCGAAGTCTGATTCTCAATCGTCAAATGCACCGTCACCGGCCCGTGATCGAGATCGCGTTGAATCAGCTTCGCGTCCTCCATCCCAACTTCAGCTCCCGGCAGCGGAACCAGTTTCGATCCCCACAATCCGGCGTGCGCGTTGATCACATTATTCGGACTGCGATCCGGCGTCATCACCGCCAGCACGCCCGCTTTCTGAAACGTAGCCCACGCTGCCTCCACCTTAGGCAAACTCTTGCCATAGCCATCGGCGTAGATTTTGCTGGTATCGAGCAAAACAATCTTTCCCCGCAGCTCTTTCTCTCGCGCCCGCAAAACGTCCGCCCCCACGTCCGCAACGACGACAACCGCCCCCTCCACTCCTCCCGCCGGAGTCGACGGCGCCCACCCCAGCGACGCCACATGCAACGGCCGCGCCAACGGCGTCATGATCGATCCACTCGCCGTCCCCCGCTGCCAGCCCGCGTCTATCGTGAACGGATCCAGCCGCACATTCTGAATCCCGTAACTCCGAAACTTCGCCGCCGCCCACTCCGTCGACCGCACATAAGCCGGAGAACCCGTCAGCCGTCCCCCAATTCCATCCGCAAGTTCTCCGAGCGTAGTCATCGAAGGCCCGTTATAAACCGAAGCCGACAGTTGGTCCGCCACCGGCTTAAAGTCCGACGGTTGTTCCGCCAATGCACCGCCCGAGATTGCACAACACAACGCCAATAAAGCTAACTCACGCAGACTCATCTTTCCTCCGGTAAAAACTCCCGCCAACACTTCACAAGCAACTCGGCATTCTCCACGAACCGCCTCAGCATTGCAAACCCGCGTCCCTCTCCTGGAGGGTCTGCGTGAAAATCCTCAGTAGAGACACGGCTCGCCCGTCTCCTGCGCGAAAAGAGAACGAAGGCAGCCCCTTCTGTCCGCGCCAGGGCGCGCCCGTCGCTCCCCCTCTCATGCTAGACTCGCAATCAGCCACCCCTTGCGGATGCGCATCCTCACCCGCTACATCCTGAGAGAAGTCGTCTCCCACGCCCTTATCGGCGCTGCGGTTTTCACCTTCGTCCTTTTTACCCGCGATCTCGGCCGCATCCTCGAACTCGTAGTCCGCAACAGCGCACCGCTGCCCAGCGTCGCCGAAATCTTTTTCTTCACCGTCCCCGTCGCTCTCACCTACACCATTCCCATGGGCGTCCTGGTCGGCATCCTCATCGGACTCAGCCGCCTCGCCGCCGACAGCGAAATCACCGCCATGCGCGCCGCCGGACTCGGCGTCTGGTCCTTCCTCCGCGTCATCTCGATCTTCGTCATTGCCGCCTGGCTGCTAGCGCTCGGCAACAGCGTCTATCTTGCCCCCCGCTCCCTGGCTGCCCTCGGACATCTCGAATCCAACCTCAAATCCTCCCAGGTATCTTTCGAAGTCCAGCCCCGCGTCTTTTACGAAGGCTTCCCCAAAGTCATCCTCTACGTACAAGACGTAAAAGCCATGTCCGGCGGAGCCCTCTGGAAAGGCGTATTTCTAGCCGATCTCACCGACCCATCCTCGCCTCGCATCAGTCTTGCCCGCGAAGGCATGTTAGTCAGTCAGTCGCCCGATACTCTGGACCTTCATCTCACCAACGGTTCCACGCACGAATCCGATCCCAAAAATCCCGACCAGTATCAGATCTCGACCTTCCAGACCACCGACATCCCCATCCGGATTCCCACGGCGCAAAATAATCAAGAGCACGAACCCCTAACCCTCGGCGAGACGAAACTAGCCGACCTCCTGCGTGTGGCGCAAACCGCCGACCCCGTCACCAGACGCTGGCATCTAATCGAATACCATCGCCGCCTGGCCCTACCCACCGCCTGCATCGTCCTCGCCCTGGTCGGCATCCCACTCGGCCTGTCGTCGAAAAAAGGCGGCAAGTCCAGCGGATTCGTCCTCACCATCCTGCTCGTCTTTCTCTACTATTCAATCTCTCTGATCGGCGTCTCCTTCGCAAAACAAGGACGCCTCTCCCCCGCCGCCGGCGTCTGGCTCGCCGATTTCGCCTTTCTAGTCGGAGGAGTTTTTCTCCTCTGGCAATCCGAACGCCGCCCCATCGAACTAGCCTCTCTGCGCGTCTGGTTCAAAGCCTTAAAGTGCCGGCTCGCGAACCTGAAAGCGCGCCTGTTTTCATCGTCAACGCCCAGCGCACCGCAATTCCCCACGCCGACGAACAGCCAGAACGGCAAATCCCGCCCCCGCAACGGCGAAGCCGAAAGCATCTTCACCCGCCTGCCCCGTCGCTGGCGCCTGTTCAATCTTCGTTTCCCCACTCTGCTTGACGACCTGGTGCTGCGCGACTTCGCACTCTACCTGACGATGATCGTCGCCGCCTTCATGATGCTGCTGCTCGTCTTCACCCTGTTCGAATTGCTCGGCGACATCCTGCGCAATCAAGTCTCGCCGTTGACCGTAGGCGAATACCTGCTCAACGTGGTGCCCTATTTCCTCTACAACACCACGCCTCTCAGCATGTTGCTCGCCGTCCTCGTCACCTTCGGACTCCTCCAGCGCTCCAACGAAATCACCGCCATCAAGGCCACCGGCATCAGCCTCTATCGCATCATCGTCCCCGTCCTGCTCGCCTCCACCATAGTCGCCGGCGCTCTCTTCCTCTCCGACCAGTTTTATCTTCCCCGCACCAACAAGCGGCAGGACGCGCTCCGCAACCGCATCAAAGGCAAGCCCGCGCAAACCTATCTGCGCCCCGACCGCAAATGGATCTTCGGCCAGCACTCCGACATTTATTACTACCAATTCTTCGATCCCGATCGCGACGTCTTCGGCGGAGTCTCCGTCTTTCAATTCGATCCCCACACCTTCCAGGTCACGCACCGCATCACCGCCGACCGCGCCCACTGGTCCGAGCAAATGGGCCGCTGGGTCTACGAACAGGGATGGGAGCGCAGCCTGAACGGCTCCGCCATCGAGAACTACCGCCAGTTCGACGCCGCGACCTACCCTGAACTGGCCGAAGCGCCGGCCTATTTTAAAAAAGAAATTAAGCAATCGTCGGAAATGAACTACGAAGAACTGCGCCGCTACATCCACGACCTCGAGCAAAGCGGATTCGACGTAGTGCGTCTAAGAGTGCAGCTGCAAAAGAAAATTGCCTACCCGCTCATCACTCTAGTGATGGCCGTCCTGGCAATTCCCTTCGCCCTGTCAACCGGCAAGCGTTCCGCCGTGGCCGGAGTAGCCACGGCGATTGGAATAGGGATTGTCTATTGGACGATCTCAGGCCTGTTCGAACAGATGGGAAACCTGAGCCAACTCCCCCCAGCATTGGCCGCGTGGTCGCCAGACTTGGTCTTCGGATTTATCGGAGGCTATCTAATCCTAAGAACGCCAACCTAACGAAATCGGGTGATCGGACCATCGGGCTATCCGTTGATCGAAAATCCGCTGATAGTGAATAAGGTCCAGCAGGCTGCGGAAAAACTCCAGAATGTGTGCATCGCCGTGGAAGAGCGGCCCTTCAGGGCCGCGTAAGCTCTGCGAAATCAGCGCGGGCTTTAGCCCCGGTGGTCGTGTTTTCTCGGCGGCTGTTCGATGACCCAGATGACCCGATGGTGAGATGACCCGATTGCTTTACCTCGCCGTCATCCCGCTCGGCACCGACGGACTATTCACCGTCGCCGCCGTAGCCATCGATCCAGTCGTCGTACTCAGGGTAAAAGCCGAAATATTATTCGCGTTGGTGTTCGACGTGTACAAGAACTTGCCGGTCGAATGCATCGCCAACGCCACCGGAGTCGTCCCCGTAGGCAGCGATGCCGGCGCAAGAGGACTCAGGGTTCCCGCGGGAACGATCTTGAAACCAAAAAGCTGGTTCGATTGTTCGGCCACAACGTAAAGAAAATTATTCGTCGGGTCCACCACCATCCCCACCGGCAACTGCCCTGACGAAGTCGGAGTTCCAATCGAAAGCAACTTCGCATTGTTCACATCGGTTTGCGTACATGTTGTCGCATTCACCGCCGTGCACAATTGAAAAGCATCCAGCGCGCCGGTCGCATTCCCCGCCGCGCCAACATAGATGAACATCCCGCCGGAGGTCTGCGGGGCCACGTTCGTATTGACCGCCAACACCGATAGCGGGTTGATCGTCGAGGTAGTGTACGGAGAACCTGTCTTCTCCAACAACGTGCCACCCGAAGCCACGTTGTACACGCTCAACGTATTGTCGTTGTGGTTCAGGGACAGATCATGATTGCTCGTGACAAAGAGAAGCTCCTCGGCCGGAGAAGTCAGCGTAAGCGCCGACAGCCCCGTCGGAACTCTCGGTAGGTCGAAGCCCCCGTTCGCCCCGCCATTGTTCACCGCCGTCAGATTTGGCGAGCCCGGCGTCGTGCTAAACACGAAAAGTTGCGGCGCCTCGGTGATGACGTACAAGAACGTTCCACCCGCATTGCGCGTCATGGCAACGGCAACGTCATTTCCCCAGGGGCTGGTCGAAGTCGGCGATCCCAAACTTCCGTCCGAGTTGACTTTGTAGGAGGAGATGGCCCCCTGGCTCAGAACGAACGCTACCCCACCCGTCGGGTCAAGCACAATGCTCACCGGCGACCCGCAAGCACCCCCCATCTGGCATGTGCTCGCATTCGAGTTGATCAGCGACAAGTTCCCGTTGCCCAGATCGATCGCAAAAGACGTGATATTGTTTCCCACGCCATTATTGCCCTGGGTCAGAACATAAAGAAGTCCCGAGGGCCGGGAAGAGGAACTGCCGCAACTCAGCAGAAATAAACTCAGGGCACACACGGCCGCGAGCGCCAGCACCAAACCAATTTTCTTCGACATCTGTTCTCCAAAATGGGATCCCGCGAAACGCTTTTGTAGCCTCAGCTCTCAGGTTTGACTGACAACTGACAACTGACCACTGATTTCTGTATCAGGAACGAGCAGGAAGAGCAAACCCCTAAACAGCCGACGCCGCCGGAATCCGGATTTCCACCTCTAACCCACCCTCGTTTCGGTTGGATGCACGAAGTTGCCCGCCATGCAGCCTGATCGCCCGGTCTGCAATCGACAATCCCAAGCCCGCTCCACCGGTCTGCCGGTTGCGAGCGTCGTCGAGCCGGTAAAAAGGCTCGAAAATCTTCTGCAACGCCTCGCCTGGAACCCCCGGACCGGAATCCGCCACCCGAACAATAATTTCACCCGGATCGCCATTCCCACCCGCCCGTCGCTCCAGCCGCACCTCCACCGTAGTGCCTTCGGCAGTATACCGCGTCGCGTTCCTTATTACATTCTCCACCGCGCTCCGCAACAGGTCGGGATCGCCCTCCACCAGAAATTCGTCCGCCGCACCAGCTTCC
>JAYUJG010000456.1:0-2220 GCA_043765355.1 Acidobacteriaceae bacterium
CCTGCAACGCTCTGCTGGCGGACAAGCTGAAGACCATGCAGTGGTGGGAAGAGGATCGCAGCACGGATGGGTTCTATACTGTGACTGGCCTGCAAGCTCCCTCCGTTTTTCATCGCAAGGATGGAATGGCCGTCGTGCTTTGGAAGGCTTCGTGGGCCGCGCTTTCATCCGATGAGGGAAAGTCCTGGAGCAAGCCTGTAAAGGTGCCCAGCATCATTACGGACGGGGCCAAGGTATGGGGCCAGCGTACCAGGGATGGCCGTTATGCCATCCTCTACAATCCGGCCAACGACGGTACGCATCGATGGCCGCTCGCCATCGCAACTGGTGACGACGGCGTTGTGTTCGATAATATGCTAGCCGTGCATGGCGAAGTGGCTCCGCGCCGTTACATCGGTCATGCCAAGGATTTCGGCTCTCAATACATGCGCGGCATTTCCGAGGGGGACGGCGAACCGCCCGGCACCGATCTCTGGATGACCTACAGCGGAAATAAGGAGGACATCTGGATTAGCCGAATCCCCGTACCCGTCCGTTACAAAGTGGAAGGCGCCGTGCACGATTCGTTTGATTCGCTCCAGGTAAACGGCAGGATTCCGGACTGGAATATCTACCGGCCGCGCTGGGCCAATGCCGGCGTGGCCGCGTTCCCGAGCGCGAGTAACAAGAGCCTGCAGCTGGAGGACAGAGATCCCTACGACTATGCCAAAGCGGTGCGGGTGTTCGCCGAAACCAAATCCGCGCACATTAGCTTCAGGCTGTATGCTCGGCCGTCCGCGACCGGCCGGCTTGAGGTTGAGGTTCTGGATCATGACGGCCATCGCCCGGTGCGAGTTGTGTTCGCCGCGGATGGCCAGCCTCTCAAACCTCACTCCTGGCATCGGATCGCGATCGTGGTCGACACTGTTGCGGGCAAGTACGACCTGTCAATCGATGGCAAGCAGGTCGCTAAGCAGGCGGCCTTTGCGGAGGCGGCGACGACTGTTGAACGGCTGTCGTTCCGTACCGGAGAGTTCCGCACTACGCCGACCCGCCAGTCGGATCGGTACGCGGGGACTGACCTGCCCAATCCTGACAATCCCGTGGCGTCGTCCGTCTACAACGTTGATGATGTCGTAGTGCGCTAAAGGAACCAAGAAACGGCAGTTGGCTGCAACGGTTCCCTACGTAGGGACATGCTTCAGATCGGCATAGGGAGAACAGTCGCCTGCCCCCCCTGCCACACCACCGTACGTACGGGTCGCGTATACGGCGGTTCGATAAGTTGAGCTGTCAGCGCACGACCAGCGGAGGGATTCCGAGCGAATGAAGATATGCGTTCGGCAGTGCGATCCTCAGAGCCGGGCTCTGACTCACTCTCCAAGGCCCACGTCGGCTACCGGCGGTATCCGCCGCCAGATCCGGGCGCACGCCTCGTTTCACCAGTTCCGCCTTACGTTTGCGGCTGGTCTTCCACTGCTGCCAGAAGACGTTACGAATACGCCTCCGAATCCACGAGTTCAGTTTCTCGAGCACCGACGGAGTCTGGCAAAAGCCGAAATATCCAAGCCATCCCTGCAAGTACTGGGCTAGCTCTTTGATCCTCTGCTCCATGCTGATTCCTCGAATCCTTCGCGTGATCTCTCGCACCCGCTCCTTGAATCGGTTAATGGCCTTCGGCGCAATCCTGCGCTTCAGCTCTTTTCCGCCCGTGAAGCTGAATCCCAGAAACTTCCGCTCCTGCGGTTTCGCCACCGCGCTTTTCGATTCGTTTACCTTGAGCTTGAGCTTCTTGGCGATGAATTGCTTCACGCTCTCCATCACCCGTTGCCCCGCACGCTCGCTACGAACGTAGATATTGCTATCGTCCGCATAGCGAACAAAACGGTGCTCCCGTTGCTCCAACTCCCGGTCCAACTCGTCCAGCACGAGGTTACTGAGCAGTGGCGATAGAGGTCCTCTGGCCTCGAACGAAGAACGGCGGCGGCCTGATCCCCTGACAAGGTCACCCTTGGTCTGCGCCTCTGGTCAGGAGTTCCTTCCTCGCTCGGACTCACCAGCCCATCCTCCATCACCCCGGCATTCAACATCGCCCGGATGAGTTTTAACACTCGCTTATCCTCCAGCCGTTTGGCGATCCGTCCCATCAGCTTGTCATGGTTCACACGATCAAAGAATTTCTCTAGATCCAGATCCACGCACCACGTATATCCCGCGGCGATGTACTGTTGTGCCTTTGCC
>JAYUJG010000457.1:0-2683 GCA_043765355.1 Acidobacteriaceae bacterium
CGAATCGCTCCGATTCTACTGTTGGCCGCCGTTTCTGGCGTGTCGGCGCAAGTTGCGGCTCAGAAGCCCAAAGCGGACCTCATCTTTACGCACGCCAACATCTACACGGGGGCGGTTGACGCGAGCGCGTCGCTCGGAGCAGGCAAGCGCTCGGAGGCACTCGCGGTGCGTGAAGACAAGATCCTGGCAGTCGGCGCCCGCGACGAGATTATGAAGTTGAAGGGGCCGGACACAAAGATCGTCGATCTCGATGGTCATTTTATGATGCCCGCATTCAACGACGCCCATACGCACCTGGCCGCGGCCGGTCTGGAGAAGATGAATGTGAACCTGGTCGGCGTTGGAACGCTGGACGAGTTTCGCGATCGGCTCAGGATCAAATGCGAATCCGCCGCTCCCGGAGACTGGGTCGTGGGTGAGGGCTGGGACGAGACCCTGTGGCCGGTGAAAGTTTTGCCCACACGCTGGGATCTGGACGAAGTGAGTGGCCAACACCCGGTTTACCTGGTGAGAGTAGACGGACACATCGGGGTAGCGAACACGCGCGCCTTGCAACGCGCCGGCATTACCGTTGCTACCCGCGATCCGGATGGCGGAAAGATCGACCGCGACGAGGGCGGAACGCCGATTGGTATTCTGCGCGAGACAGCGCAAGAGCCGATGCGAGCGGCGATTCCAAAGCCAGCGCATGACAAACAAAAGCAGGCCGTCGTACTCGCTCTCGCCGATCTCGCCAGTCACGGAATCACTTCCGTTCAGGATTATTCGCAGTGGGAATATTTCAAAGTCTATGAGGAACTCGAACACGAAGGGAAACTGACGGCAAGAATCTCGGAGTGGCTGCCCTTCGACGACTCGATCGAAACGCTGAATGCAAAACGCAATTCGCATCCGGCATCCGACAACACGCTCCACACCGGCATGTTGAAGGGCTTCATGGATGGATCGCTAGGCTCGAAGACGGCGGCTCTGCTTGAGCCGTACAGCGACGATCCGAAAAATAGCGGCATCCCGCAATACGAAACGGCCAAGCTCAACGCCATGACCAAAGAGCGCGTGCTGGCGGGATATCAGATCGGATTCCACGCCATCGGCGATAAGGGAATTCAGATGGCGCTCGACGCCTTTGCCGAGGCGGAGAAGGCAGCCAAAGACGCCCAGGTGAAAGCGGCCGACGGGGGAACGGACTACCGGCTTCGCATCGAGCACGCGCAGGTGACCACGCCGCAGCAGATTTTGCGCTTCAAAGAATTAAAAGTCATCGCCTCAATGCAACCGAACCACCTGCTTACCGACATGAACTGGGCCGAGTCGCGTCTGGGACCGAAGCGTGCCGAGCATTCTTACGCGTGGGCTGAGTTCCTGCGTCGCGGAGTTGTCGTGGCTTTTGGCACGGACTACCCGGTCGAACCGGTGACGCCGTTTCGCGGAATCTACTCAGCGCTGACCCGCACGAGCGAAGATGCAAAGAAGAGCTATTATCCCGACAAGAAGCTGAACATCGAGCAGGCCATTGCGGCCTACACGACGGGATCGGCGTTCGCCGAGTTCGCCGAAAAGCAAAAAGGGAGGCTGGAAGCGGGGATGCTCGCCGATTTCGTAGTTCTCGATCAGGACATCACCGCGGCTCAGCCGGCGAAGATTCTGCAGACGAAAGTCTTGCGTACCGTGGTCGGCGGCAAGACGGTGTATGAAGCCAAGTGATCGGGCTATCGGGCTATGTGCAACCTATCTGGCAGACGACCCGACGATTCGTTGATTGGCAGCAATGGAAGACGACCGGGTAAGTTTTCCAGACATGGCGTCCGCCTTCGCGCAGGATGGCAAATTTGTCGCTCTAGCGCTGGTCGATCATGTGGATGGCTTCGAGGATTGTATCACCCACGATTTCCAGGCTCTTGGGGCTTAGCTTGTCCATGGTGTCTTGCGGCGTGTGGTGGAAGACGTTGTTGTAGCCGTAGTCGAGATCGATGACGTCGGCGGTGGGCACTCCACGGTTGAAGAAGGGAATGTGATCGTCTTCGATGGGGCCCTCGCGGGCGTAGAAATGCGACTGGTAGCCCTCGCGCTCGGCGGCGGCGTAGATGAGATCGAGCAGCCACGGTGCGCCCTTGGTATTGCGATCGATGTTCAGGTCGGCGTCGCCAATCATGTCCATCACCATCAGCGCTTTGATCTTTTTTAGGGTGCCGTCCTTCTCCCATTCTTCGGCGAGATGGCGGGAGCCGTAGACGCTGTCGGTGTCGGTCCAGCTTTTCACCGCCTCTTCTCCGTCGGTCCAGACGATCCAAACGCTGTATCCGTCGCGCTTCTTCAGCGACAACCCGCCCCGCAATTGGTTCGCGAACTCCAGCAGGATCGCGGTGGAAGATCCGCCGTCGTTGGCGCCGACGTATCCGCTATTGCGCAGGGGGTAGTTGGTGTCGTAGTGGCCGAAGAGGACGATGATGCCGTCTTTTGTGCCGGGAAACTTCGCGAGAATATTGCGGACCGGAAACTTGCCTTCCGGAGTGTCAGCCGTAAATGCGTCGTCTTCGACTTGATCGCCTTTCAGGTGATCGAAAATGTAGCGCTCAAGTTTTTTGTGATTCTCGCTGCCGAGATAGCGCGGTCCGAAGGCGGTGACTTCGCGGGTGTACTCGAAGGCGCGCTTGGCGTCAATTGTCGGCGCAGGCCTGACGAC
>JAYUJG010000458.1:0-2956 GCA_043765355.1 Acidobacteriaceae bacterium
ATGACTCCGGCACCGAGGATGATGATGTCGGCGGTTTTCGGGACGCCGTTCGCGCTCATGCCACCGCCTCTTTGAACGTGCGTGTTCTTAGATCGCGCAGAACTTGATGCGCAGCATTGTGGCCGGGAGCGCCAGTGACGCCGCCTCCGGGATGCGCTCCGG
Organism: Acidobacteriaceae bacterium; assembly: GCA_043765355.1. Classification (GTDB taxonomy): domain Bacteria; phylum Acidobacteriota; class Terriglobia; order Terriglobales; family Acidobacteriaceae; genus Acidiflorens. The sequence goes on from JAYUJG010000458.1 coordinate 163, forward strand.
CTCCGCACAGGTAGAGGCCGGCGATCGGCGTGCGGTATTGTGACCATCCCGCAACTGGACGGTTGAAGAACAGCTGTTCCAGAGTCAGGTCGCCGTGGAAAATATTGCCCTCGGTGAGTCCGTAGGTGCGTTCGAGATCGAGCGGCGTTAACACCTGACGGGCGACGATTGCGCCGGGAACGTTAGGCGCGTATTCGGCAATCTTCTTTACCACGCGGTCGCCCAACAATTCTCGATTTTCATCCCACGTACCGTGGCGAAGCTTGTAGGGCACATACTGCACAAAGCAGGTCATGACGTGCTTGCCTGCGGGAGCGAGCGATGGGTCGGCATTGGAGGCGATCACGCAATCGACCCAGAGCTGTTCGGGAATTTCTCCGAATTTGGCGATGTCGTAGCAGCGTTCCGCGAATTCCAGCGAGGGAATCAGAGTAAATAGCGAGCGCTGTTGCGGATCATGGCCAGAAGGCGTGCCGGTAAATCGAGGCTCCTCGGCCAGAACCATGTTGACCTTGGCACAGGGGCCGTCCATCTTGATGCCGCGAATCGCGTGGACGAAATCGGCCGGCAGATCGCGCTCCGGCACCATGCCGAGGAAAGTTCGTTTGGGGTCGGCGTTCGAGAGCACGACGCGGGCTCGAATTTCGGTTCCGTCTTCGAGAACCACCGCGCGCACTCGTCCATCGCGCGAATCGATCTGCTGCACGGCGGCATTGGTGCGGATCTCCGCTCCGAAACCCTGGGCCGATTTCGCCATGGCTTGGGTGATCGACCCCATGCCGCCCATCACGTGTCCGTAGAAGCCTTGCTGGTCGTGCTCTCCGCCACTTAGTAAGTGAAACAGGAGTCCCAGCGCGGTGCCGGGCTGGTAGGGGCCTCCGTGCTTGCCGTAGACATTGTTTGCCAAAAACAGCGTCTTGACCTTTTCCGATTCGTAGTTGCGATCGAGAAAGTCGCCGAGGCTGCCGGTCAGGAACGAGACAAGTTGTGAGATCTCGGTGCTGGAAATTCCACGAAAGCGTTTGCTGGCGCGGAACAGGTCGGACCATCCGTGGAAAGACTGGGTGCCGGGTTCGGGCGGCGGCTCGAGAAAAAATGGTTGCAGATAGCGCGCTAACTTCTTGAGTTGATCGTCAACGCGGATAAAAGTCCTGGCATCGTTCGGCGAAATCTTGCGCAGCTCTTCAACCACCCGATCGCGGTTCGCCCACCATGACACGACCTGGCCATCGGGAAAGGGAACCTGAAGCGCGGGATCGCAGGGAACCATGCGGAGTCCGTGATCGGCGAGATGAAGGTCGCGGATGACTTCTGGGCGCAACATGCTGGCGATGTAGGAAGTGGTCGAGGCGCGGCAGCCGGGAGCGATTTCTTCGGTCACGCAGCATCCACCGACAAGGTCGCGGCGTTCGAGGGCGAGGGTCGAGTACCCGGCGCGTGCCAAATAGGCTGCGGCGGTTAGGCCATTATGCCCGGCGCCGATAACGATGGCGTCGTAAACGGAATTTGACCGATTGGACATTTATCTGACCTGAGGTCAAAAATAAAAAACACCTCGGTTCAAGAAACTATCGAAAGCATATGAAAAAAGCCATTGAAAAATCGTTTGGTAGTGCTGTATCGTTCATTGACCAAGGGTCAAAATAGGTGGGGAGTGTGGGCATGGAAGGAATTACAAGTAGTCTGGCAAAGCCGACGCAGATGCGTCGCGATGGAAAGCCGCGTCCGCGATCGGAAGCGAAACGGGCGCGAATTGTGGAGGCGGCGATCCGGCACTTTGCGGAGCGTGGATACAGCGCGGCGCGGGTGGAAGATATGGCGGCGCAGCTCGGCATCGCCAAGGGGTCGGTGTTCCAGCACTTCAAGAGCAAAGACGGGCTGTTCTTCGAGGCGTACAAAAAAGCGGTGCAGTCGTTTCCGAAATATATGCAGGCACCGGCGGCGGTGCAGGAGCGGGGAATGTTTGACGTGCTCCGCTACTGGCTGGGCCGTACGGAGAATATGGTGCGCGATAACTGGTCGTCGTACCGCATCTATCTCGTCGGAAATTATGGCACGGACCTGGCCCTGCGGCGAGAGATCAATCGCTTTCTGGTCGCCGAAGATCCCTACGGATGGCGGGACTTTGTGGCTTTCGGAGTAAAGCGCGGCGAGTTGCGAACGGATTTGGATGTGGACATGATTGGATCGATCCTGGAATGGACCATGGATCGATTTCAGGATGCCTTGCTCACCGAGGAGTTGGATCCGGGATTGTTTCGCAAGTCGGGTCCGGAACCGGAGGAGAAAGAAGCGCGCATGGAGCAGTTCGTGGAATTGCTGCGGCGGGCGATTGGGTCCGAAAAAGTACAGGTGACGGGGAAGCGCGCATGAAGAGCGGGATGACAGTGGAGCAGATTGTTGCCAGCTATGACGAGGCGGCTCCGTTGGCGGAGGCGTCGACAATTCCGGCGCCCTGGTATGTGGATGCGCGGATCGCGGAGCTGGAGCGGCAAACGGTTTTTTCCCGTACATGGCAGGTGATGGGGCGCGTCGATCAGGTGGAAAAACCGGGACAGTTTGTGACCGCGACGGTAGCGGGAGAGCCGCTGGTCGCGGTACGTGGAAATGATGGCGTGTTGCGAGCGTTTTACAACGTGTGCCGCCATCATGCGGCAGCCGTAGTGACGGAAAAATGCGGGCAGGCTTCGATTTTGCATTGCCCGTATCACGGGTGGAACTACGGACTGGATGGTGCGCTTAAGGGGATGCCGGAATTCGATGGCGTCAAGAACTTTGAGCGCAAAGACAATGG
>JAYUJG010000459.1:0-13024 GCA_043765355.1 Acidobacteriaceae bacterium
CTGGTCCCGTTTTGACCGTGAGGAGCCTCGACCCCCTGCTGCATACCGTGCATATGTCAGGCAGCGCGGACTACAACCTGCCGTTTACCGCCGCAGGGCAGACGATCACACGCCCCATGAACCGCGAGGGCCCGGTGAGTTTGCGATGCAATGCCGGACATGTCTGGATGAACGGCGAAATGATCGTCGCGCGCCATCCCTACTATGCGGTCACCGATGAGGAAGGCAAGTTCGAACTCCAGGATGTTCCTCCCGGCGATTACGAAGTCGTCGCATGGCACGAGGGGTGGAGAGTCGTCGGCGAGAGTCCGCTCTATGATATTGTGACCAAAATCCTGGTCAATCGTCCCGTCTTTGCCGATCCCGTGATCTGGAGCAAGGCGGTCACCGTCCCCGCGCGGGGAGCGGTGGAGTTGGATTTCATTCTCGCGGAACGCTCACCACAGATGGCGATGGGGCGCTAAGCTTTCGAGTCATATCGTCCCGTAGGATGCGGCTTGCCGCGTCTCCCGCACGCGCTAATTGAAGCGCCCATGAAGCCACAACTCTCTTCTGACGAACACAGCAGACAAGGCAATCCCCGTCTCTACAGCCAGAGCTGCTTCTTGAGCCGCGCACCAGTACAATGGAAGCACCATGATGCGCCGGGTCTATCTCGATAACAACGCGACTACTCCCGTGCTCCCCGAAGTACTGGAGGCGATGCGGCCTTACTTTGCCGAGCACTTTGGCAACGCTTCGTCCATTCACCACCATGGGCAGGAGACGCGGGGGGCCATTGAGCGCGCGCGCGAATCGGTGGCGACTCTGCTTGGCTGCCGCGCCTCCGAGATCGTGTTTACCGGTGGCGGCACCGAAGCCGACAATTTTGCAATATTTGGGCTGACGAGAGCGGGCGATCACGTCATCACCTCGACCATTGAACATTCTGCCGTGCTCAACTCTTGCAAGCATCTCACCAAGTCTTGCGCCATGACGGGATGCGAAGTCACCTACATTCCCGTCGATGGCCGCGGCTTGGTGGATCCGGCGGACGTGAAGCGCGCGATTCGCCCCCATACGAAGTTGATCACCATCATGTACGCCAACAATGAAACCGGCGTGCTGCAGCCAGTTGCGGAGATCGGCAAGATTGCCGGCGAGGCCGATGTTTTTTTTCACAGCGACGCTGTTCAGGCGGCGGGGAAAATTGCGGTCAACGTCGAAGAAATCGGCTGCGACTTGCTGACTATATCGAGCCACAAGATTCACGGGCCGCAAGGCGTAGGCGCGCTCTACGTCCGCAAGGGAACTCGGATCGAGCCGATGTTTTATGGCGGAAGTCATGAACGCTCGCGCCGCGCCGGCACTGAGAATGTTCCAGGCATCGTAGGTTTGGGCAAGGCGGCAGAGTTGGCCGTCGCGGGTTTCGAACGCGGCGACGACGTAAAGATGGCGGCCGCGCGCGACCGACTGGAAAGGGAACTGCTCAACATTGAAGCCGTAGGCTTGAACGGCGAAGGCGCACCGCGTGTTCCGAATACCACCAATATCTATTTCGATTCGATCGAAGGCGAATCGCTGGTGATCGCGCTCGACTTGAAGGGACTGGCAGTGTCGACCGGAGCTGCGTGTTCGTCCGGAGCGATCGAACCGTCGCACGTACTAACCGCGATGGGCTTGCGCCAAGACCAGGCGAAAGCGAGCATTCGCTTCAGCCTCGGTAAACAAAATACAATGGAAGATGTAGACTTCGCGCTAAGCGTGATCCCGGAGACGGTGGCGCGATTACGCCAACTGTCGCCGTTGTATGGCAAGGCGTCGAGCCATGAGCTGCGAGCTGCGAGCACGCCGCCGGTTGCTCGTAGCTCGTAGCTCATAGCTCAAAGCCAGTCTTCATTTCACAATGCCAACTACAGAAACCATTGCCGTCGCCATGTCGGGAGGAGTCGACTCCTCGGCCGTTGCGGCCATGCTGCGCGCTGAGGGCCGCAACCTCATCGGCCTGACCATGCAGCTCTGGAACCAGCGGCGCCTCGCCGGACATGAGGGGATGCCGGAGTCCGTCCAGGGGCGCTGCTGTTCGATTGACGACGTTTACGATGCGCGCCGCGTCGCCGAGACGCTCGGAATCCCCTATTACGTGGTCAATCACGAAGAGCGTTTTGAACGCGACGTAGTGCGTCCCTTCGTCGAAGAGTACCTTGCCGGGCGCACTCCAATCCCGTGCAGTCTCTGCAACAATCACTTGAAGTTTGATCAGCTTTTGGTTGTGGCACAACAGATTGGGGCTGACAAAATCGCGACCGGACACTACGCCCAAGTTGCGTTCGACGAAGGGCGTGGCCGATGGCTGCTGAAGCGTCCAACCGATCATTCGAAAGACCAGACCTACTTTCTCTTTGGATTGACGCAAGAGCAACTAAGCCGCACTCTGTTCCCGCTGGGCGGTATGACCAAGCCCGAGGTTCGAGAACTGGCTCGCCAGCACAGGCTGGTGATCGCCGAAAAGCCAGACTCGCAGGAAATCTGCTTCGTCCCCGGCGGCGACTACAAGCGCTTCATCGAAGCCTATCTTGCCGAGCAGGCGCAAAAACTAGGCCAGGAAGAAGGACAGGAACAACGAAAGCCGACGGCCCATACTGCCGGCGAGATGGTCACCACCGACGGCAAAGTAATCGGCGAGCACGCTGGCGTTCACAATTTTACCGTCGGCCAGCGCAAGGGACTCGGCGTCGCGACGGGCTCGCCCCTCTATGTAATTCAAATCAAAAATGACACTCGGCAGGTGGTAGTGGGGAAAGACGAGGAACTCTATTCCCGTACTCTCCGCGCGAGCCGCGTGAATCTGATTTCAGCGGCGGAGCTGATCGATCCCATGCGAGTCACGGTGAAGATCCGCCACAAGCATCAGCCCGCGCCCGCCATGATCGAATCTGCCGGCCCAGACGGAGTGCTAGTGACCTTCGACGAACCGCAGCGCGCGCTAACCCCCGGCCAAGCCGCAGTCTTCTACGATGGCGACCTCGTAGTAGGCGGCGGTTGGATCGACGCCCCCACGCAAATGTCGCTGTAGAGACGCGGCTTGCCGCGTCTTTAGTGTGCGGCACAGCATTCGTGTTCACCGCATTATCGCCGCCACGTTACCGCCACGGTTACTTTCGATTACTTTCGCCCCTAGCCATAGCACCTTCGTGGCCTAGACCTGCCGATGAACCAGAGGTAAGTTGGTTTCACGACGGGACCTTCGTAGTCTCTCCCCAATAAGGTCCGGGCGTGGGGGAGCGATTTTATGAAAATCTGGCATCTGGCATACGCGGCGTTGGGCATTGCGGTGGCACGATGGGTTTTCAAGCGTGAATCAATGGCCGTAACCGATCCGATCAACCGTCTCCGTACCTCTGGCCTGCTGTAGGTAGCACTGGTGAAAGGGAGTGGACGCGCCCCGTTGCGCGTCGCTTCGATCTGAGCGCGTCCACACCCTTTCCCATACCCATTCGTGCGTTCCATTCTTCCGGACTCTCCGATTTAGTGCCGCTGGCACCACTCGAATTCCTTCGCGTCCTTCGCTGCGTTTCTTGCGAACTTTGCGGTTCAAGCTTTTGATTTCCGTCTCACCCGCGACTTGACGGAGCTTCCCCAATTTCACTTACAATGGTGTGCCCAAAGAGTCCCAGATCGAGCCCCCGTGAACCCCTGTTTCCCAGGGTCCTCTGTGGTTGTGCTCTTCGCCGATTCTTACTCGAAGGTTTCCGTACCCTGAAAGTGCTAGCACCATCGTGTCCCTCTGGTAACTTCGCTTCCGTTCTATCTCGCCTAGACTTTCTGTAGAGATTCGCTGCGTGAACGCGGCGCTTGGCGATCAAAACAATGCAATCGAAATTCTTCAGCCTGCGGTTGATCGCATCCTGCGTGGTGATCTTGGTGTCGCTGGCCCCCTTGGTGCCCGCGCAGGAGGACGCCCCATCCCTCGGCGACCTGGCCCGTGATCTACGCAACAACAAAGTGCAGCAGTCCAAGCCACAATCCGGCTCGGCCGGCAACGTGATCGACAATGACAACCTGACTCAAGTGATGAACGACGCCAAAAACGCTCGCCCCATCAAGCAAGACAAGACCGTGTTTTCGATCGACACTGCGAGCAACACACTCAAAGTCTCTTCGCCCGATGTGACGTGCAGTCTTTCTTTTAATTCGAAGTCGAGCGCGCTTTTGATCCGGCCGGTACTGGTCGAAGACTTACCGCTCACCGAATTGCTGAAGATCGACGGCCCCGGTTCGATTCAGGATGAAAGCCTGCAACTGGAAGTTTTCAACGGAACGGATTGGGACATTCGCGAAATCACCATCGGCCTGACCTTGGAGCGTAAGCCCGGAGAAAACGCCGAAACGGCCGCCCGCGCGCGAGTGATTCCCGCCGCAGAGGGCCTGGCGCAGCCGTCGGTCGAGCGCCGCTCCGATGTGACATTGCTCTACCACCTCAAGGCTGAGGCGAAACCGTTCAGTACGACAGCATTCCGCGAAAATATAGGAATCACTCCCGGCCCCGATGAAGATTGGCGGTGGTCAATCGTAGAGGCGAAGGGAGTTCGTCCGCTGCAAACACCAACAGCCCCTGATTCGCTGCAAGAGCCGCTCTTTGCCACGCCATCATTTCTGCCAAGTGTGAACGAGCCGCAGACGCCGCTAGCCACTTCTCCGGCAGTTCCTGCCAAACCGGCTGACGCGACGACCAATACTTACGGGCCCGCGAGCGCGGGACCAACTCCGCAGCGCTAGCGAATTCTTCGGTCGACGTCCGTCAACGATCAAGCCTTTTTCAGCAAGCGAGTAATCCAGACCAAAATCACCGCCCCGACAAACGCTACGACAATCGACCCGATCAGTCCGCCCCCGGGCCAGATTCCTAGCATCCCGAATATCCAGCCACCCACCACTCCACCGAGAATGCCCAGAATGATGTCAACGAGTACGCCGTAGCCGCCGCCCTTCATGACTTGGCCGGCAAGCCAACCCGCGATGAGTCCCACGACGATCCACACGATAAATCCCATATTCAGCCTCCTCGGAATCCCCTTCCAGCGGGAGGCTGGAATGTACACCCAGCTCGACCGATACTCAAGTACACTCCCTGCCTTCGTATTTCGGGATCGTCGCTGCCACGGGATAACAAAGTTCAGAGTGGCACACGCAAATGGGGCAGGTGCCGCTACTCCGGCAATCCCAGCCGGTACATCAGGTCTTTATAACGCGGGTCGGACCGCAGCGGGTCGAAGGCGGGCTGGCGAATGACAATCAGGAGTTCGATGTCTTCGTCCGAATAGGCTTTCTCCAGGTATTCGAACGCCTGGTCGCGGTCTCCTGCGGCGGCAAAGGCAAGTGCAACGTTTCCGGAGTGAATAGATCCCTTAAGGGCCTGCGCACACTGGATATAGCCTTTCGCATCGGCGGTCGCCTCGATTGGGTCCGGCAAGCGCGTCTTCATCTCGCTCACCGCCTCGGCGAAGCGGCCAGTCGACGCGTAGAACTGTGCCAGCTTGTAATGGCCTTGCGGGAAATTCGGGTCTCGATCGAGAACTTTCTGGAACTGCGCTAGGGCTTCCGGGTAGCGATGCATTTCCATCAGGAGCACGGCGTAATTTGAGTTCACAATCGAAGAAAGAGGATCCAGCGACAAAGCCGTTCGAAATTCCTCCTCCGCCTGGGCCAATCGTTTTTGCGGAACGAGGTAATCAAGACCGTAGAAATAATGGGCGGTTGCGTTGTTGGGATTCAGCTCGATGGCGCGGCGATCTTCAGCTTCGGCTTCAGACCACTTGCCTTTCACCGCCAGCGTAAGCGCGTGCGCGGAGTGCGCCTCTGAAAGGTTGTCGTCGAGTTCCAATGCCCTGCGCGAGGCTTCTTCCGCCAACAGGTTGCCTTGTTTCGATGTGAAGCCAATGTCCATCTGGGATGCGATGACATACGCGTCCGCCAGCCCCGTATAGGCCAGCGCGTATTTGGGATCGGAAGCGATCGCTTCCTGAAACAGCTCAATACTCTTCTTGATTCCTGCCGGCGTGCGACCGTGCCAGAGCTGGCGGCCTTCCAGATAGAGCCGGTAGGCTTCTGGGTTCGTAGTCGCGGACCGGCCAAGCCGCTCTTGTTCAACTCCGCTGAGTTGAATGCGCAGCTTGCTGGAAATATCGCGCGTGATGTCACCTTGAATCTGCGTGATGTCGGCGAGCTTGCGAACGTACTGATTTCCCCAGAGTTCAGTGCCGTCGGCGGCATTGACCAGATCGGCATCAATACCCAATTCGTCGCCATGCCGCGTGATGCGCCCGGTGAGGACGGCATCCACGTGCAATGTTTGACCGATTTGGCTTGGGTCGTCCTCTTTGCCTTTGAAGCGGAAGACCGTGCTCCGTGCCATGACTTTAACATCGGGCAATTGCGAGAGCGTGCTGATCAAGCTTTCCGTCAGGCCGTCGCTGAGGTATTCGTTGTTGGCGTCCGCCGTGGCATTCACAAAGGGCAGCACCGCGATCGAGCCGACTTTTTTTGAATTGGTTTTTCCGCGAACGAAGTACATACCCGCCGCAGCGGCAATCAAGAGCAGCACAGCGACGCCGGTGAACTGGTATAGCCGCGAGCGGCCGGTCGTGCTTGTCGAGACAAATGGCGCGGAATGAGCCGATGACGCGGATGACGAACTTGCCGGCGCAGAACTTCCAGACGGCGAACCCGCACCGGATGCGCTCGCGGGCAGCACTGCGCTCGAATCCAGTTTCGAATCCATGCTCATGCCAATCGAAGCTGAAGCCCCCGACGAATGCCCAGAGTCCATATCCCGCTTCAGCCGTGCAAGGTCTGTGCGCAAGTCCGCGGCGTTCTGATACCGCAAATTGCGATCCTTCTCCAACGCTTTGTTGACGATCCGCTCGAATTCCAGCGGCAGGACAGGATTGAGACGCAAGGCCGGAACTGGTGCCGCATCCAGAATCGCTTTAAAGATCTCCGCCGAACTGCCCCCGCGAAACGGAAGCATCCCCGTCCCCATCTCGTAAAGCACGACTCCGAACGAGAACAGATCGCTGCGCGCATCCATATCCCTAGCGCGAGCCTGCTCCGGAGACATGTAGGCAACCGTCCCGAGCGTTGACCCGGGACTGGTCAAATGCTCCTCCATCGTGGCCGCCGAGCCCGAGCCGGGCCCGGACGCACCCGACGCCGGTAAGGCCTTGGCCAAACCGAAATCCAGTATCTTGGCGTGGCCGCGCTTGGTCACGAAGATGTTGCCAGGCTTAATGTCGCGATGAACGATCCCTTGGGAGTGCGCTGCGTCCAGCCCATCGGCAATCTCAATGGCCAGCGAAAGCAGAGTTTCGTTCTCCATACGCTGCTCAGCCTGCTCGCCGGCAATCCAATGCCTCAACGTGACGCCGTCCAGAAACTCCATGGCGATAAACGTCTGATCGCCATGCTTGCCAATGTCGTAAATCGTGCAGATGTTGGGATGGTTGAGAGCAGACGCGGCACGAGCTTCACGCCGAAAGCGTTCCAATGCCTGCGGGTCTCGGGCAACATCGTCGGGTAGGAACTTCAGCGCAACGAAACGACCGAGTTCAGTATCTTCGGCCTTATAGACGACGCCCATCCCACCGCCGCCGAGCTTTTCAACAATGCGATAGCGCGAAATTGTCTGGCCAAGCACTGACACAAAATCTTACGTGTGTGAAACGGGCGAGTCAATGCAGGCAGGGCAGTTGGAAAACACACCGCTCCTTGATCGGAAAGCAATGTTTGACTGTATACTTCCGCCTGTTAGGCGACGTATAGCCCAAACTCCAAATGGACAGCGTATGACCTTGCAGCCCGAGGGTCCCCCTGCCCACATCCGTATGCTTCAACTGTTGAACGGCGCGCATGTCGCTGGCACCGTAGCTTGCCTCGCTCAACTAGGAATTCCAGATCCTGAGACGCGCCTATAATCTTGGGCTTGGAGAAGCGAAATGGTCAGGGCGGGAATCGTCGCGGGATTTCTAGTGATGCTACTGACGTCGAGCGGTATCGCGCAGGAGCACGAGCATGGCAGCGGCGAGAAGTTGGGAGCTGTGCATTTTGCCACATCTTGCAACGAAGGTGTGCAGAAGGAGTTCAACGGGGCGGTGGCGCTGCTGCATTCCTTCCAGTTCAGCCGCGCCATCGAAGGATTCAACGCGGCGTTGAACAGCGACGCGACCTGTGGGATCGCATTTTGGGGCATCGCTCTCAGCCAGTGGAGTAATCCCTTCTCCGCGGGAATGAAGGACAAGGGCCAGTTGCAGGCGGGGCGGGAGAGCGCGGAACGCGGCAAAGCCGCGGGCGCGAAGACGGAGCGCGAACGGGCGTACATCGCCGCCGTCGCCAGGTTGTACAGCGACTTCGAGAGCACACCGCAGCGAGCGCGCTTAATCGCCTATCGCGACGCCATGGGGGAGGTGGCGTCGAAGTATCCAGAGGACCATGAGGCGCAGATCTTCTACGCGCTGGCCATCTCGGCCTCGGAAGATCCGGCAGACAAGACGTACGCCGGGCGGCTCAAAGCGGGCGCCATTCTCGAGAAATTATTCGAGCAGCAGCCGGACCATCCGGGGCTGGCGCACTACATCATCCATACCTATGACGTGCCACCGCTGGCGGGGAGGGCGCTCGCGGCGGCGCGACGTTATTCGGAGATTGCGCCCGATGCACCGCATGCGCTGCACATGCCATCGCACACGTTCACGCGCACGGGCAACTGGCAGGATTCGATCGACAGCAACGTAGCGGCCGCAGCGGCTGCAAAGCGCGAGAATCAGACGGCAGAAGAACTGCATGCAAGCGACTACGAGATTTACGCTTATCTGCAAACGGGGCAAGACGCAGCGGCGCGGCAGGTGCTGAGCTCTTTGCCGGAGATCGCATCACGCTTCGACCCCAAAGAAGTGATTAGCGGCGCAGGCGGTCCCTCGGCAGGGTACTATGCGCTGGCGGCGATTCCCGCGCGGTTTGCGCTGGAACGCCAGGAATGGAAACAGGCCGCGCAACTCACGCCGCGAGAGACACCATTTCCGTACACCGAGGCCATGACTTGGTTGGCCCGCGGATTAGGCGCAGCGCGCCTGGGGCAAGCGTCGGCGGCGCACGAGTCGGTGTCGGCGCTGAAGCAGATCCGGGAGCGACTGTTGCAGGCGGGCGAAAACTATTGGGCGCAGCAGGTGGAAATCCAGGAGCTTGCAGTCGGGGCGTGGTCAGCGCTGGCGGAGGGTAAGAAAGAGGAAGCGCTGCGGCAAATGAAATCGGCGGCGGAACTGGAAGATGGGACGGATAAGAGCGCGGTAACCCCAGGGCCGCTGGCTCCAGCGCGCGAACTGCTGGGTGGGATGTTTCTGGAGATGAATGAGCCAGCGCAGGCGTTGGAGCAATTCGAAGCCACGCTGAAGAAAGAGCCAGGGCGTTTCCGCGCGCTTTATGGAGCGGCGCGCGCTGCAAAGCTCAGCGGAAGTCGCGACCTGAGTCAGAAGTATTTTCGCGAGCTGTTGGGAATTTGTGGGCAGGCGGACAATCCAGGAAGGGCGGAGATCGTAGAAGCCAAGGCCGCCATCTCGCAGAATTAGTTCACGGTTTGCGTACAATGCGCATCAATGCTGGATGATCGTGTGGCGTCAGCAGGAATCTTTCGCTGTACAGGAGAAATCATGCGCAACCGATTGGAGATTAGTTTCGCGATTTTACTAGGCCTTCTCGCCTCGCAGCGGGGTTGGACCCAGACTGCCCTCCCCGCAAAGGATTTTCCTTCAACCGCTGCTGCCGCTACGGATATCACCAACGCGGAGATCCAAGCAGTCATCCAGAAAAACCCATCGGCTGCAATCAATGACCAGACCCTCCGCGTTGTCAGCATCGACGGCAAATACAACGTCGGCGTTGGAATCGTTCGTCGCACCAAGACAAGCGGCCAGGTTTCCGGCGGCGTTATTGAACACAGCGAGATTACGGAGGTCTATCACGTAATAACAGGAACCGGCATGTTTGTGACCGGCGGGACAATCGATCATCCAAAATCGGTCGACCCCAGCAGCGAAACCGTGAAGGACCGCGTCGGCCCCAGCACGATGGGCGATAAGATCGAGGCAGGCGTGAGCCGCCAACTCGGTCCCGGTGACGTGGTCATTATTCCCCCAAACACTCCTCACTGGTTTAGCGAAGTGACCTCCCATCAAATCGTCTATCTTGTCGTGCGAGTCGACCCCACGAACGTATTGCCAGCCGGCTTCAAGCCGAAATAGCCATCGTGTTGCGCTCGCTCGGAAACCGCGAGACAGCGGCGGATGTAGCCCGGTGTGCCTGGTAGACGGCGCCGTGAAACAATAGGCACGGCTCTGGGGGGATGGTCGGCTACTCGGAAGCTAAAGCCAGTTGACGTAATATCGCGATTGCACTCATTGGCCGGGTTGTGAGTGCATTGCCTGTTTACATGAGCAATTACCTTCAGGGGAGTGTTCCAGCCTGTGAACCTTGCGACCGCCGCTTGCGCAGCACCCATGTTGTCATACAGCGATAGTTCTGGAACCCAAGCGACAGAAGAACATACCGCCAGGCCTGAGGATGCGCCACATCTCAGACAGTATTTTCTGGAAGTGATCCTCATCCCACGCTCGCACCGCAAGCCTTGCTGATTGTTCCCGAAACGTCGCGATTACACTCAGAGCCCGCAGCGAGTCTAATCCGCCATGTCAGCGGTAGGCAGGAACCGCGGCTTCTTACGGCCTTTCGTCATCTGCTCAAAAGAATAAGCAATCTTGAGCAGCGTAGGCTCGCTCCAGGCGCGTCCAAAGAATGAAATTCCGACCGGCAGTCTCCACAGCGAGCCAGCCGTCACGTTGATGTTGGGATAACCCGCAACCGCAGCCGCACTCGAACTTCCTCCGGCGGAGTGATCGCCATTGATCAGGTCGGTGACCCACGCCGGGCCGGCGGTGGGCGCGACCAGCGCGTCGAGCTTGAACTTGTCCATGACGAAGTCGATGCCTTCGGCGCGGCTGAGCTGGTGATTGAGCGCCACCGCGTCGAGATACTCTTTCGAACTGAGCGGACCCTTCTGCTCTGCTTTCAGAAAAATATCTTGGCCAAAGTAAGGCATCTCGCGATCGCGATTGTGTTCGTTGAAGTCAATCACGTCCTTCAGACTTTTTATCGACAAAATACCGCGAGAAGTACCGCGCCGAGCGAGATACGCAGCCAGGTCGGCTTTGAGTTCGTAGTTCAGAACGGTCAATTCGCTGTCGTCGAACTTGCCAATCGTCGGAATATCGGCGGGATCGATAATCTCGGCGCCCGCCCGCTTCATCTCGCCGAGCACCGTCTCCATAAGCTGATCGACAGCATCGTTGAAGCCGAAATATTTCCGCACCACGCCCAGACGCGCGCCCTTCAACCCATCTGCATCGAGATATTTCGCGTAGTCGGTGGAAACTTTCCCTTGACTCTCTGCGGTCGCGGCATCTTCCGAATCTACCCCAACCATGGCGCTCAGAAGAATCGCGACATCGCGCACCGTCCGGGCCATCGGACCCGCCGTGTCCTGACTGTGCGAGATCGGGACGATCCCGCTGCGGCTAACGAGGCCGACCGTCGGCTTGAGCCCCGCCAGTCCGTTCGCCGAGGAAGGGCAGACAACGGATCCGTCTGTCTCGGTGCCTACACCGGCAACCGCGAGATTTGCCGAAATGCCGGCCCCAGTGCCGGAGCTCGAGCCACAGGGATTGCGATCGAGCGCGTAAGGGTTGCGCGTAAGCCCACCGCGACCGCTCCATCCGCTCGTCGAATGACTGGAGCGAATGTTGGCCCACTCGCTGAGATTGGTCTTGCCCAGAATCACAGCGCCCGCCTTGCGCAACTGCGCGGCGACGAAGGCGTCGTTCGCCGGCTGCGATCCGAGCAGCGCCAGCGATCCCGCCGTCGTATTCATGCGGTCGCCAGTGTCGATGTTGTCTTTGATGAGGATGGGAATGCCGTGCAGCGGCCCTCTCGCTCCTTTTGACTTGCGTTCAAGGTCTAGCGCTTCGGCGATCTGAAGGGCGTCGGGATTAAGCTCAAGAACCGAATTCAGCATCGGACCGGCCTTGTCGATCTCCGCAATTCGCGCCAGATACTTCTCCGTCACCGCGCGCGACGAGTAGTGCCCGGACTGAAAGGCCTTCTGCAGATTGTCAATCGTGATCTCGTCGAGTTCAAAGTCTCGAACCGCAGCTGCCGTGGGTACCGACGCTGCTGCTGAATTCGCGGCTCGGGCAGAGGCAAGAGCCGGATAAGCAGCCGAGACCAGGGTCGCGGTCACGCCCGCACGAAGAAACGTGCGGCGCGAATTGTTGTTCGAGGGAAGGGAATCAGCGGACATAGACGCTCCTGCAAGTCGGGATCAGTTCCGATGCATAAGTCCCGAGCGGGAATCTTACGAAGTGCGCGACGGAAAGGCAAATGTTCAAAGAAGAAAAGCTTTTCTCGTGTGGTGCTTGTGTGGTGACGGAGATCCACTCCGTTAACGGGGCGGAGCCCCGTCACCACACATGGTTCGCGGGAAGGGTCAACATTGTCTTGAAAACAGCAGGATGGTACTCTAACGAAGTTGAGCGGGAGTAGTTCAGCGGTAGAACGCCAGCTTCCCAAGCTGGATGTCACGGGTTCGATCCCCGTCTCCCGCTCCATATCCTTAAGGAATTGATTTGCGAAGGTTGATCTTGCAAGAAAATCAGAGTCTACTTGCCGACGCTGGCGGTCGACGACGACGCCTTTTGCTGGATCAAACCGATTCCGAGCCCTCCGACGGCGCCAGCAAGCAGCCCCAACAGGACTAGTACAGGTATGTTTTCTAGAATTGCATTCTTCACGATTCTCGCCATTGCGCTTGCTCCCCCAAAAAGCTACTACCTCGTTTAGTTTAGCATTTTCGGGGCCACTCTAAAATTCAGCCAGAGACCGCAAACCGTTGTGTCCGCGACAGATATCGCCTCAGAATCGAGCGCCGGCTCACAATTGTGAA
>JAYUJG010000460.1:0-18371 GCA_043765355.1 Acidobacteriaceae bacterium
GGGATGCTTGCCGCCAAACTGCGCCACACTCAAAGCGACGCCAACTTCATCCTTCACTGCCCCAGGAAACCGCAGCAAATCGTTCTTAGCTGATCCCACCCAAAACAGCGGCTTCTCGCCGGGAGCAGGTTTTTCTCGCACTTTATTATCCCAGTTCTAGGATGTACTGTCCACTACGATCCAAGCGCCTTGTTTTGCCAGCGTCATCGACAGGCACCTTACCCATTCGCCTTAATCATCTGCTCCGCGTGTTTCCGCGAAGTCTCAGTAAGCTTGGCCCCCGACAGCATGCGCGCCACTTCTTCCGTACGTTCTTCGCCGGAAATCTGACGAACGGTAGTCCTAGCTCGCCCGCCAGCTTCGCGCTTCTCAATCACGTAGTGATGATCGGCAAACGTCGCGATCTGCGGCAGATGGGTGACGCAGAGCACTTGATTGCCTTTGGAAAGGGCCTTCAATTTCTTCCCGACCGCTTCGGCGGCGCGGCCTCCGATTCCAGTATCGATTTCGTCGAAAACGAGTGTCCGTTGCGCCGCGGCCGACTTCTTCCTCGGATTGCCTGACGGATTGGTCCCCGCCTCTACACTCGCCTTCAACGCCAGCATGACGCGCGAAAGTTCGCCACCCGAGGCAATCTGCTCGAGCGGACGCATCGTCTCTCCCGCGTTCGTCGAAATTAGATAGACGACGTCGTTGATACCGGAAGACGTCCAGCGCTCTTCGTCCGCGTCCTCCGCTTCGTCGACCGCGATCCGAAAACTGGAGCGCATCGCGAGGTCGTTGATTTCCGCCTCGACCAGCTTCTCCAACTTCTTGCCCGCTTCCGAGCGCTTGCGCGAAATTCCACCGGCGGTCTTGCTATATGCATCCGCAGCGGCCGCTAGCTTGGCACGAAGTTCAAGTACAACTTGATCTTTATTCTCCATTTCTAACACTTTGCGCCGGATGTCATCACCGTAAGCGACGGTCTGCTCCAGCGAGGGACCGTATTTTCGCTTCAGCCGGTCCAGTAACGCCAGACGTTCTTCAATCTCGGCCAAGCGCTCGGGAGAAGCTTGGATTCCTCCGGCATAGTCGCGCAGAGTGGCTCCCACATCCTCGACACTGATGCGCGCCGTTTCCAAGGCCGCCAGTGCCTCTTGAAATTTCGGTTCGTAACGGACCAGTTCTTCGACGTGTTTTTGAGCGGTGCGCAGACTCCAAGACGTCGAAGCATTTCCCTCATACAGCAGGTCGAAGGCATTGATCGCCGCGCCGTAGATTTTTTCGGCGTTGGCTAAGACGCGCTTTTCGGCTTCGAGTTGCTCGTCCTCACCCGCCTTCAGCCGAGCTTCTTCGATCTCGCGGCATTGAAAATTCCACAAGTCGAGGAGCCGCATGCGATCTTGCTCGTCCTGTTCGAGCTCCGCGATGCGAGCCCGAATCTGCTTCCAGTAGGCGAACGCGGACGAGACATCCTTCAGATCGACCCCGGCGTAAGTGTCGAGCAGATCTTGCCGCGCCTGGGCGTCGAAGTGGGCGATGGATTCATTCTGCGCGTGGATGACCGCCAGGTGCGGCGCCATCTGTTTCAGCACCGCCACCGTTGCGGGCTGATTGTTGACAAAGACGCGGCCCTTGCCTCCGGGGGCGATCTCGCGACGCAGAATCAGCGAGCCGTTATCGCCAACTCCATCCAGTCCGTTGGTTTCAAGGATAGCCTCGATGGCTCGCGCCGCCGCTCCGTCGCTCTCAAATACCGCAGCCACCACGGCCCGATCCGCGCCTGTGCGGATCACGTCCGAAGACGCCTTTTCTCCCAGCAGTAAGCCCAGAGCGTCGATCAGAATGGACTTCCCGGCCCCGGTCTCGCCGGTCAGCAGGTTCAGACCAGAGGCGAATTCGATGACCACGTTGTCGATCACCGCGTAATTTTCGAGTCGAAGTTCGGCCAGCACAGTGTCCTTCGGTCAAGTTTCTGGTCTTTGTCCAGATCACTTTCATCCGCGATCCGAATCGGGTGATCGGCGAATTACGCGCAGCATAGCATAGCCCCCAGGAAACGTTGTTCGCGAGAGAGCCGCCGATCCCGTTCCCAAAAGGGTACTACCGTTTGTGAGAATGCACTTCTGAGTTTGCCTCAAAACCCGCTCCTTCGCGAAGATAGCATCCATGCGATCCCTCCCCCTAGTCGTAGTCGCAGGTATGCTTCTCAGTCTGGCGCCTGCAACTGCCTGGGCACAGCAAATTCGTTGCAACCCTTGCCGACACCCGTTCGGCGAAGTACAGATCGGCCGCTCGCTGTCTTTCTCTTTCCAACTCACCAACACCGGCAACAAGACGTTGCGCATCTCATCCAAATCAATGCGGGGGGCCGCTTTTTCGTTCGGCGCCTTTGCCACTCCGATGAAGATTCAACCCGGAGCCAGTGTTCAACTACCGATTGTCTTCAAGCCGACGGCAAAGGGATACACAGACGGAATGGTTTCGTTGGCGAGTAACGACCCGCGCTCTCCTCTAAACATGCACGTTGCTGGTACTGGCACGAGCGTCAACGGGTCGCAACTCGCAGTGACGCCAACAACCCTCACTTTCGGAAACGTCACCGTGGGATCGAGCGCCCAGCTCCAGGGCACTCTGACGGCTTCGAACGGCGCCGTGACCATCTCCTCCGACCAATCGACGAGTTCGGAGTTCGCCATCCTCGGGCTCACTCTGCCGGCAACGATTCAAGCGGGAAAGAGCCTCACATTTACGATTCAATTCACGCCGAACGCCTCCGGAGGAGCCACCGGCAAAGCAGGGTTTGTCAGCAACGCGCTCAACTCACCGACGGTGGAGCAGTTGAACGGAACGGGCGTGGCGTCCGGTTCCCACAGCGTCGATCTCACCTGGGACCCAGGAAACGGGAACGCGGTGGGTTACAACGTCTATCGTGGCACCGCGTCGGGAGGCCCCTACCAGCAAATCAATGTCGCGCTCGATGCTTCGACCAACTATACGGATAGCACGGTAGTCTCCGGCAAGACTTACTATTACGTCGCCACGGAAACAAACGCTCAGGGTCAGGAAAGCGGCTATTCGAATGTCGCCAAGGCGGTGGTTCCCAGCCCGTAGCAATTCACGGCAAAGCCTTTGGGTATCGCTAAAGCGATACCTTGGCGCAAAACTCAAGAACGACTTTCAAAAACAACGCTCACATACCGCCTTCATCTGTTGAATTTCTAGTGCGACGCCAGTTTTTTCCAGGCAACCAAATGCCGCGTTGACCGATGCGATACCCTGCCCGGGCCGTCCACCACACTGGTCTATAATCTTGAACAGGGCACTCCAAAAAAACCAATGCATTTTCCTTCCGTCCTCCTGGTGTTCGTTGGCGGCGAAATCGTTGATCTCGTCCTTCAGACCGGTCCGGTCGCCAAGGCAGTTCTCCTCCTGCTGGTTGCATTCAGCGTGCTCTCATGGGCGGTGATCGTTTCAAAGTGGCGGCTGATCGGCCGCGCACGGGCGCAGAGCGGACGATTCGTCCGCGCCTTCCGCAAGGCGCAGCGCATGCAAGATGTCGCTTCCGTTGCCGAACAGTTTCGTCCCAGCCCACTGGTCGGAGTGTTTGAAGGCGCGGTCGAAGAATTTCGCCGCCAGATGGGAACCACCGGCGGCGTCCACAATGTCGTGGCCATTCAGCGCTCCATGCAGGTCGCGTCATCGGAAGAAATCACGCGCCTCGAACGCAACGTTCCCTGGCTCGCGATTACTGGCGCCGTAACTCCGTTCATCGGACTCTTCGGGACGGTCTGGGGAATCATCGACGCATTTCACGGACTGGGCACGGCGGGCGCTGCGACTTTGCGCGCAGTCGCGCCTGGGATTTCGGAAGCGTTGGTGACGACCGCCGCCGGCTTGGGCGCAGCCATTCCAGCAGTGATTGCCTACAACCTCATCATCGGCTCGATTCGTGAAATGGCGTCGCGCAACGATGACTTCGCCTTGGAAATGCTGAATCTCGTCGAACGCCAACAAGCGCCCCCAGCCCCCGAGGTCCGGCGCTGATGGCGTTTACTTCCGCCAACGGACGCACCCAGACGGCGCTCGCCGACATCAACGTCACGCCGCTGGTCGACGTGGTGCTCGTGCTGCTGATCATTTTCATGGTGACTGCGCCGGTCTTGCAGTCCGGAATTGAAGTCAACGTGCCGCACACTCGCACGGTTAAAGAAGTCACCGAAGAGCGCCTCGTCATCAGCATTAACAAAGCGCAGAAAGTTTTTCTAGGCAACGATCCCATCAACATCAACCAGATCGGCTCAACCCTGAAGAAGAAAATTCGCGACCCGCAGCACCAGTCGGTTTATTTACGTGCCGACGAAGACGTCCCGTTTGGCGCCTTCGCCACCGTAATGGATGCGATTAAACAGGCAGGCATCAGCAACGTGAGCATTGTTACGCAGCCAACGGATAGCCATGGCGGCCATCGCTAATTACGACATCTACTCGGAACGCGCCCCGCTGCGACGGCCTCTAGCGTGGTCGTTTGGACTGCATGTGGCATTCGCGGCGTTGCTCGTGCTCTATGCTGTGTTTATCAACGGCGTGCGGGGCACTGGCTGGGGCAGCGGAGGAGGAGGAGACGCGATGGGAGCAACCCTGGTAGGTGCGGTTCCCTTGCCCGCCAATCCCACCGAGACAACGAACGTGTTGGCCACGGAATCCAAAGGCTTATCAAAGCCGCGGCCCACGACGCCAGAGAAGGAGCCGGACGCGATTCCGATTTCCGACAAGAGTGCCAAAAACAAAATCAAGCCCGCGCCAGTCAAGAGTGCGGCGCAGCGCCAGCCGAAACCGGAAGAACCCGATTCCAATCAAATTCCGTACGGCGAAGGCGGTCCGGTGAGCGGGCCTTATACGATGAACGCGGGCGGCGCCAAGGGGGGCTTTGGATTCACTGGAAACGGTGGTGATTTCGGAAGCCGCTTTTCATGGTACGTGCAAGCTGTGCAACGCAAGGTTTCCGAAAACTGGCTGAAGTATCAAGTGGACCCCCGGATTAGCGATGCCAAGCGCGTCTATCTGACTTTTGATATCGCTCGCGACGGACATCCGTCGAACGTGGAAATTGAACAGTCGAGCGGTGTCCCTTCGCTTGATATTTCGGCGGTGCGGGCGCTCCAGGGCATTGATACCTTCGGGCCGTTGCCACCGGAATATTCGGGCAGCAAAGTGTCGGTAGAGTTTTGGTTCGATTACAAGAGGTAGGGCGGTCGTTGGTCGATAGTCGCTGGTCGTTCGGAGGGTTTGCCAACGACTAGCGGCCGACGACGAACGACTGCATTTCAGGAGCGTACAGTGAGTAACTCGGCCCGCCAAATCCGTTGCCGTATTTCCGTTTTCGCGTTCCTGCTCTTCTTGGCGGCGAACGTTTGCTCCGCGCAAGACTGGATTCGCACCGGCACGGGACTGGGCGTTGAAAAAGTGCGCCTGGCCGCAGCCGACTTCAAGCCGTCCACGGCGGACGCTGGCAACGCTGCCCTGTTGAAGACGTTCAACGACGTGCTCTGGAGCGACCTCGACAACGCTGGAATCTTCGACCTCGTCTCGAAGAGTTTCTACCCACTACAAGAACCCGGCCAGCCGTCTGAGATCACTTTCTCAGCGTGGAACTCTCCACCGCCAAACACCTCGATGTTGGCCTTTGGCAACCTGGGTGCCGCTGCCGGCAAGGTTACAGTGCAGGGATGGCTCTACGACGTTAAGAATGAGAAGGCACCGCAGGTACTCGGCAAGCAGTACACCGACAATGCGACTAGCGACGCGATGCGTGTCATCGCACACCGGTTCGCCGACGAAATTGTTTTCCGCCTGGGTGGCGGAGTCGCAGGCATTGCCGAAAGCAAGATTTATTTCGTCAGCGAGCGCACTGGCCACAAAGAACTCTGGGTAATGGACTACGACGGTGCCAACCAGCAGCAGATCACGCATCTTGGTGGAATCTCGCTGTCACCGCGCATTTCGCCCGATGGCTCGCGCCTCGCGTTCAGTTCCGTCACCAAGAGCGGATGGGAAATCATGATGTACTCATTCGATCTCAACCGCATGGTCAGCTTCCCGCATTTTGGAGGCATGAATCTTTCGCCCTCCTGGTCGCCCGAAGGCAAGATCGCGTTTTCATCTTCACGGAACGGCTTCCCCAACATTTTTACGATCGATGGTTCGGGAGGAAACTCGCGGCGTCTGACTACCGATCAGGGCCCCGATGTTTCACCAACCTGGAATCGCAAGACCGGGTCGCAGATCGCCTACGTCAGCGGGCGCACCGGCTTGCCGCAGATTTACACGATGGAGGCCGATGGCACCAACGTGCAGCGCCTCACCGATCAGGGCTACGCGGTTTCGCCAAACTGGTCGCCGAACGGACAGTTTCTGACTTTTTCGTGGATGCGCAAATACGGCCCAGGAGAGCCGGGTTCGAACGATCTATACCTGATGGATGTCGCCAGCAAACAATGGGTGCAACTCACACATGATTCGGGGCGCAATGATTTTCCCTGCTGGTCTCCGGATGGGCGGCACATCGTTTTTCAATCGCACCGCTCCGGCGGCGATCAGATCTGGACTATGCTGGCCGACGGCACGAATGTGAAGCAGTTGACGTTCAAGGGTGGCAACACGCAGCCCAATTGGAGTTGGAAGTAGCGAATTTCAAGCGGACAACAGTTTTGCGGCTGGCCTAGGTGCGCTCTGCCGCAAATCTTCAAACGTAAGCCACAACGCGGGCGCACAGAAAGTGGAGGAAATCCGGTGAATCAGGTAACACGAACCGTACACAAACAGGTCACACTGCCATGGGCACTCGGCACGATGATGTTTCTTGGCGCGTGTGGAGGCAAGAAAGTTGCTCCACCACCACCGCCGCCCCCCTCATTGAGTGCGCCGACGGCGTCGCTGTCGGCGAATCCGAATACTCTCAACCAGGGCCAGGCGACCATACTCACCTGGCAAACGACCAACGCCACCGACGTCAGCATCGACGGCATCGGTCCGGTCGACATGAGCGGCTCGCGCCAGGTCACTCCAACTGATTCCACCACCTACCATCTGCTCGCGAAAGGTGCCGGAGGCACGCAGGACGCCACCGCGCGCGTGACCGTTAACGCAGCGCCCCCGCCTCCGACAACCAATACTTCATCGGCTACCGAAGAAGAGCTCTTCTCGCGAAATGTGAAAGACATCTATTTCGACTACGACAAAGCTGACGTGCGCGCGGCCGACCAGGGCTCGTTGCAGGGCGATGCCCAGTTCCTGCAGCAGCATGCCAGCATCCACGTCACCGTCGAAGGACACTGCGACGAGCGCGGCTCGACCGAATACAACCTCGCGCTCGGCACCAGTCGCGCCGACGCCGTGAAGAATGCGCTGATTCAAGCCGGAGTCGCTGGCGATCGCATCAAGACCATCAGCTACGGCAAAGAGAAACCGTTCTGTACCGAGTCGAACGAGAGTTGCTGGCAGCAAAATCGCCGCGGGCACTTCGTCTACGACAAATGACAAGTTACCCGTGTGGCGCGGGCGCCCTCGCCCTCGTGTTTGCACCGCCCGAGCGGGATGGCGCGAGCAGAAATGCTCGCACCATCCAAGCGCGGCCGAATTCTGTCATCGAATAAGGTAACTATGAAATCAAATCGCATTCAGCTTGTTCTAGCGCTTTTCCTCACGGCCGCCATGGCTCCCGCCTACGCTGTCAACAAGGACCTCATCGAACTACAGACACAGGTCACCGCACTGCAGCAGCAGATGACCCAGATGAAGCAGTCTTTTGACGAGCGTATGGGCGTCATGAAGAACCTGCTGGAACAAAACACCGACGCGGCCAACAAAGTAACCGCGGCGATCAACGGCCTGCAATCGTCCGTCAACAAGCAGCAGCAGGATCGCGCCGGGCAAGTCGACCAAATCTCCGGCCAGATTCAGGCTCTGAACGACACCATGGACGAACTCAAGGTCCGCCTGGCCAAGCTGAGCAAGCAGTTCGAAGACATGCAAGCGGCACAGCAATCGATCGCGGCTCAACAGGCGCAAGCGCAGCAGCTAGCCCAGGCAATCGCTCAAGCGCCGGCACCCGACGTGCTCTATAACAACGCCCTGCGCGACTACAACGGCGGGAAGAACGATCTGGCAGCACAGGGATTCAACGACTACATCAAGTTCTATCCCAACACCGACCTCGCTGGAAATTCATACTTCTATCTGGCGGAAATTCAATTCAAAGCCGGCGACTTTAAGACGGCAGTTACGAACTACGATCTCGTTTTGCAGAATTTCCCCAGCGGAAACAAGGCTGCGACCGCACAACTTAAAAAGGGATACGCGCTGCTCGAACTGGGAAAAGAAGATGAGGGCACACAAGAGTTGAAACACGTCATCCAACGCTATCCACGCACGAACGAAGCTACTCAGGCTCGGGAGCGATTGCGGAAGGTGGGACCGGCGGCACCGAAGAGCCGCTAACAAACATTTACACTCTCAACGATAATCCGTTGGGTCGATGCAGGCGTCGTACGTAGCGCGGTCAATCTTGATCCAGTCCGTGTGGTTTATTCCGCGTTTGTTCTTGGTGGTAGGGCTGACGGGATAAGCGCAAGCGATTTGAATCCACCTCGCGCGTAATCTGGAAATCACCCTAATCTCATCCGCCACTTCCGATAAGTCTTGGTCTTGTGAAAAAACAATCGCGACATCGTATTGGTCCCCCACCGCTAGGCGGATCACATCCAAGGCAATGCGAATATCGATGCCTTTCTCACTGCCTCACAGAAACGTGTATGTAGAGCCATCTGGCAGTTTAACGCGGTCATTTCTGTATCGCAGAGGTCTGCTAAAAACCTCTATCCCAGCTTTTCCCATCACCGCCAGTTTACCGACCCAAAATCGGTTCCACATCTCGTTGTCTGATTTGTCTGGCACGCCTCTATAGAACCTCACTTGTGTGAGATTCCATCCGTTCGTCTTACACACTGCTTCAGAGAGCTTTTGAATGTCGTAGTTCGGGTAGTGGTAGCCGAAAGCGTTTTTGGCGGATCGATAGAGACTTTGCCCGTCAAAGAAAGTAACGGCTCGCTTTATTGCGGGCTCCACGAGTGGCTTGGTGGGTCGAGACATCAAATAAATAACCCCGTCCGAAGCCTTTCGGCATGTCGGGCGGGGAGCAATTACATTATTAGGTTACGCTAACGGTGGTGAAGAAAAAAACTCGCGCACCTTTTTAAGCATCTTACATGCCTCTATTCTCCGCCCTTTCTTCACGGTCTCCCCTGCGTATTCGGCACCACAACTCCGCCTTCAATTTTCGGAATCCCGAAATGTCCGCCGAGATGCGACAGGTCCATCGGACTGATCGATCCAGAAACGACAAAAAAGTCCACTTCATTCGCCCGCGCAAACAAGATAGCGATGTCGCTCACAGCATTGTTATCCAGACGAATCCATAAATCGGTCGCGCCCGCGCCTCCATTTTTGTCATGGTTGTTCATCAGCTGTTTCCAACCGAGAGCGCGGTACTCCTCCTTCACCGAAGTCAGAGCCTGCGAATCGTACATCCACGCTCCCGGAAAATGATAGCGATGAACCGACACCGCACTCACACCAGCAATCACGCGGCGCAGGTCGTCATTTTCCGGGTCCAGCTTCGACGCGAACACCAGCATCGAGTGGTCCAGGGTGAATTCAGTCTTCGACGACGCGCTCTGCCGCAAACTCTCGATTCCCTGAGGAATCGACAAATGCTGCTGCGCCTCGCTGAAAGCGGCTGTAAAAATAACGATCAAGAATGTAAAAATAATCCGGGGTAAACTCATAGAGTGCCTCATGAATTGGAGGTACGCGATATTTTGGGATTGGCCCGCGCCATGGGTGGTTTGAACCATGGTAAGTAGGAACCCGCGCGTCGGGAAATAGTTGCACGCGGTATTGGCAGCGCTACGACGCGCGAATCGCATCCACAATGTCTTGCGCAGTGCTAACGGACAACGGTTGCCCGAGGGCCTCGACGATTTCCGCCGGGAGTTCAGCCGCCACCCCATCGCTGCCAACCAATGGGCCGCCGCCAGCCCAATACAAAATCACCGACCCCATCCTGAGAATTGCCAGGATCGACTCCCAGAAACGCAGGTCGCCGCACGGTCGGTTCACGCTGAGCGACGTGATCAGGTCGTCGCAGGATGCCGCCGGCGTGATGTTGATCTTGCAGGAATTCGCCGGGTCGTAAAGCACGCTCCAGTAGTCCGGCTCGGACGTTTGCTCGACAATCGGAAAGAGCGCCCGAACCGCCGCCCGTGAAATCCCCGCTGGCTCGCCCCCAAAACACTGAAGATAGACGTCAAGGCTCATTCGCTCTTCATGCTACCGCAACCACAGTAGAGACGGTGCTTGCCCCGTCTCCTTTCGTAGCGGCAGTGGTGATGACGAAGAGCAAGCGGGGCGGCACGGGCGGAGCGACGGTATGGGTTGGGCGGTGGGTTAGCGGCGACCGCGTGCCCAGTGGCGGCCGTCAGAGACGCGGCAAGCCGCGTCTCTACGGGAACCATTTAACTTCGCCTATGACCGCTTTTGGGGGGAACCACGCCACTAGGACACCGCGTCACCCAGTCGGTTTGCACGCAATCCCATCCAACGTGTCGTGAAGTGAAGGTACGGCGAATGCCGCATTGCCAGTGCTTGGTTTTCAGCGTAGCGTTAGCTTGCAGTCGTTCGATATCCTTTGTAGGACGACCTCAAAAGGCGGGCCATGACCAAGAGCACGAGCGACCATCTTCTGAACGATGCCGACCGCGGCAAGGGTTCCATGGAGCCGGATGAACGCACCCAAATCGGCAACAACTCCATGAGCGGTCAACTCGGGCATCGCAATCCCGATCCCATGGTCGATGGCGCCGACAGCGATTTCCCCGAGCCCGGCCACAGCCCCGAACACTCGTCCTAGACACCGCCAGATTAGTGGCGCGACGGGCGTCCTCGCCCGTCCGGCAGCGCCTCAGGCTGGCGAAGATGCCCGGCTCCAGATCGAAGTCCCAGAGCCTGGTTCGCTTGAGATCAAACGACCGGTCGGTCCTTAAATATTCCTAACAAAACACCTCGTTCTTGGTTAGAATGCCACGACTGCACCTAGCAGTCATATTCACAACGGTCACGTTTGCAGACAACTACGCTACGTCCGCGCCACACAACACCCAGAAACCACACTTCACATTCATCAAGGAGAGAGTAGGTATGAACACACGAAAGTCGCTTGCCCTCAGACATGCGGCAGTGCTGGCATGTTTTCTATTGTCCTTTTGCTTCCCCGGCTTCGCGCAATCGCGCATGACCGTGCGCCGGGATGTTCATCGCGATGTTTCCGCTCCCTTAAGAGAAATGATCCTGCACGCTGCTCCACCCTCATTGACCCGGCACGAAGCCGAGCCGGTTCGCCACATTCCGCTGCCGCCCGGCCTCACGCCGCTCGAAGAAGATCCGGTTCGGCAAAGAACAATGGTTCCGTTCACGCCCGTCGTCGGAACCAGCTTTGAAGGCCTGGGCGCGGGTCAATATGGATTCGCCGTCAGCAGCGCTCCGCCCGACACCAACGGCACCGTAGGCGCGACCCAATACGTGCAGTGGGTGAACAGCTCATTCGCAATTTTTAACAAATCCAATGGCGCCCTGATTGCCGGACCGACTGCGGGCAACACTCTCTGGTCGGGATTCGGCGGCGGCTGCCAGACGAACAACGATGGCGATCCCGTCGTTCTCTATGACAAAGCGGCGCAGCGCTGGGTCTTCAGCCAGTTCTCGGTATCGACCACGCCTTACCTGCAATGTATCGCCGTTTCCACAACGTCCGACGCCACCGGCACCTTCAACCGCTACAGCTTCCAGTACGGGAATTTCGACGACTACCCGAAGATGGGCGTCTGGTCCGACGGTTACTACGAAACCTTCAATATGTTCAACGGCAACACCTTCGTAGGTGCCGATGCCTGCTCCTATGATCGGACGGCCATGCTGGCGGGTTCCACCGCAACCCAGGTCTGCTTTCAACAAGGCTCTGGAGTCGGCGGTCTGCTGCCTTCGGATATCGACGGCAACACCGCGCCCCCTGCGGGTTCTCCGAACTACCTGGTGTATTTCGGAACGAACAATCTAAACCTCTACAAATTTCACGTCGACTTCAGCACACCTTCGAACTCAACTTTCACTGGTCCCACGACGATCAGCGTGGCGGCATTCAATCCGCTGTGCGGCGGCGGCACTTGCGTGGTGCAGCCGGGAACAACCCAACAACTTGACTCGCTCGCCGATCGCCTCATGTACCGGCTCGCCTATCGCAACTTCGGCACGCACGAATCTTTGGTCGTGAACCATTCTGTCGTCGCCGGTTCTTCCGGCGGCGTGCGCTGGTATGAAATTCAGAACCCCAGCGGAACTCCGACGGTAGCGCAACAAAGCACCTTCGCTCCAGACTCCAACTATCGCTGGATGGGCAGCGTCGCCATGGATCAGTCCGGGGACCTGGCGGTCGGCTACAGCGTATCGAGCAGTTCGCTGAATCCGACGGTCCGCTACGCGGGCCGCGTTCCAACCGACCCCGCCAGCACGCTCGAAGCGGAAGTCAACGTAGTCACAGGCAGCGGCTCCCAGAGCGGTAGCAATCTAAGCCGTTGGGGCGACTACAGCGCCATGCAGGTCGACCCCGTGGACGACTGTACCTTCTGGTACACCCAGGAGTACATGAAGACCACTGGCAGCTTCAACTGGAACACGCGCATCGCGAACTTCAAGTTCCCGAGCTGCGGCGGGACGGCAACGCCCGACTTCAGCGTAGCCGCCGCGCCCAGTTCCCTCACCATCACGCAAGGAACGAACGGCACCAGCACCATCACGGTGACCAGCTTGAGCGGCTTCAACGCAGCTACCACGCTCAGCACCTCGGGATTGCCCAGCGGCTTGACCGCGGCATTCTCCACCAACCCGGTCACTCCTCCGGCCAACGGCAACGCGACCTCGACCCTCACTCTGACCGCTTCCGCCACCGCCACGACTGGAACGGCCACCGTCACAGTCACGGGGACGTCGGGCTCGACCACCCACACCGCGACCATCGCCCTGACGGTGAACCCGGCGGCTTCGCCCAACTTCACCATCGGGACTTCTCCCGCTTCCGTTGCGGTCACGCAAGGCGGAACTGGAACCAGCACCACCACCATTACCAGCTTGAACAGCTTCAACGCTGCCACGACGCTGAGTGCGACTGGATTACCTGCCGGAGTTACGGCGGCTTTCTCGACCAATCCGGTCACGCCGCCCGCCAACGGCAGCGCAACCTCAACCCTGACGTTCACCGCTTCCGCGTCGGCCACGGTCGGCTCGGCCACGGTCACGGTCACGGGAGTCTCTGGCTCTCTTACCCATGCAACCACCATCTCGCTGACGGTGAACTCCTCGGTCGGATTGCAGACCGCAACCTACAACTCGACGCTCAAGGCTCCCGCTTGCTCTGGTGTCGGTTCTGGTTGCGACTCCGGTCCATCTCTGCTGTTGGGACGCGACACCATGTCTGGCGGCGCTGAGCCCAATCAGCCCAACACCATCAACAACTCCTGCGCCGACGGCACCTCGGGAACATTCCATTCCGATGAGTCGAACGACCGCCTCGTGATACAAACCACCGACGGCAGCACGCTGGCGCCGGGCAAGACCATCACGGTCAGTGCGACGGTATGGGCCTGGAGCACACCCTCCGCCGATCACCTCGACCTGTACTATGCCGCCAACGCCAGCAGTCCTTCGTGGGTTCTGATCGGAACAATCAATCCCACGGTGGCTGGCGCACAGACGCTGTCGGCAACCTACACGCTGCCAAGCGGCGGCGCTTCGCAAGCGGTCCGCGCGCAGTTCCGCTATCAGGGAAGCACGTCGTCCTGCACCACGGGCTCCTACAACGATCACGACGATCTGGTCTTCGCCGTGGGCGCGGGAGCTCCGGGCTTCACGGTCGCGGCTGCTCCGAGTGCGGTCAGCGTAGTCCAGGGTGCTAACGGCAACAGCACCGTGACAGTCGCGAGCGTGAACGGATTCAACTCCGCCACCACACTCAGCCTGTCATCGCTGCCAACTGGTGTAACTGCCGCTTTCTCCACGAACCCGGTTACTCCTCCGGCGAACGGCACTGCCACCTCAACCCTAACCTTCACCGCATCCGCCACGGCGACCGCCGGCACCACCAACGTCACCGTGACCGGAACTTCGGGCTCCATCGTCCAGACAGCCACCATCGCTCTGACGGTGACCGCCCCTTCCACACAACTGATCCAGAACGGCGGGTTTGAAACTGGAACACTCGCCAACTGGACTACCGGAGGCGTAGCCCTGCCAGCGATCAGTACCGTGCAAAAGCACTCCGGAACCTACAGCGTGCTGGATGGCGCAAGTTCCGGCAGTGAACCGAATGGCGATGACTTCCTCTACCAGACCATCACCATTCCCAGTACTGCAACCAAGGCGACGCTCACTTTCTGGTATTGGCCCGCCACAACCGACACCATCACCTACGACTGGCAAGAGGCCCAGGTGCAAAACACTTCGGGCACGACCCTGGCGCAGATCATGAAGGTCGCCTCTAACACCCAAACCTGGACGCAGGTGACCTATGATCTGACCACCTACAAAGGGCAGACCATCCGCATCTACTTCAACGATCACCAGGACGGATACGGAGACCTGACTTACCTGTACCTGGACGATGTCAGCGTGGTCGTGCAGTAGAAGCGTTCCTGGTTCCAAATGCAATGAGCCGGCCCCTTTCGGGGCCGGCTCTTTTTTGCCTATTACCACTCTTCAAATTCACCCACTTGCCTGAACAGTTTCCGTTGCACTACAATGTAGTGCATGAAGACCGAAGTCTATAGCTGGCGAGTTTCCGCCGCAAGAAAGACTGAGCTTGAGAGCGAGGCGCGGCGCGAACAAACGTCGGTAGCACAGCTTCTGGAAAAGATCACCGCGGATTGGCTGCAAGATCGCCGCCACGCGCGTAGCGGCGATGAATCGGAACAGGCAGCACTCAGGCGCCGCGTCATGGCCACCGTGGGCACGATCCGCAGCGGAGACCCGGCCGTAGCCAGCAGGGCCCGCGAGGTGATTCGCGAACGCATCGTGCGCAAGCACGCCGAGGAGTCCCGTGCCTCCAGCCGCAATCGTTGACACCGGCGCAATCATCGCCCTTTTGGATACGGACGAATTCTCGCACAAAACGTGTGTTAAAACTCTGGCCTCGCTGCCATTACCGCTGCTCACCACGGAAGCAGTCCTTACCGAGCTATTTCATCTGATCGCAGCACGAAACTTGAGCGTGGAGAGGGCGTGGAAGTTTGTGCTCTCGGGCGCCGTCATGGTAAAGCCATGCGCCGATTCCGATTTGTCGGCATTACGGGCATTGATGGCGCAATACAAAAACCGGCCCATGGACTTCGCCGACGCTACGCTGGTCCATCTCGCAGGCCGCGAATCGATAACCACAATCTTTACCGTCGACCGCGACGATTTTGAAACCTACCGGATCGGAGGCAGAAAGCGTTTCACCATTCTGCCCGCTCGTTCGCCACGTTAATTTTGGCCAGTCGTCCAGGTTTGCGTAGCGCCGCCGTCCTGGCAACTGTCCGGCGGGCGCCTCGCCCGCCGCCTGGACAAATCCGCGAGGGCGACGTCACCTTCGGAACAGCCCGCAGGATGCCAGCGCTACAATTAACTACCGCAACTCATCCATGCACTTGGCCAGTACCTCCCTGCCCGGCCGCGTCACCGACTCCGGCAAATGGGCCAGAGGCTGATCCGTCACATTCAGCATGTCGATAAAGCTCGGCGCTTTGGCATTGATATAGAACACGCCGGTCAGCACGTCGCCCTTCGCGTGCGATTCCATCAAGCGCGTCACCGCCTGAATCTTATCCGTCGGATTGTATTCTTCCTCCAACTTCCGCAGCCGCAGGCTCGATCCGTCGTGCATCTTAACTTCAAACGTCGTCCCGGGATCGTAGTCCACGTTGATTTCCTCAAATGACGGAACGAAACTGACTTCGTGCAGCGGCTCATCGTGCGCCTGCATATATTTGTAGGACTTGGTCGATCCCTCGTGATCATTGAACGTAACGCAGGGCGAGATCACGTCAAGCATCACCGTGCCGCGATGCGCGATGGCGGCCTTGAGCATCGTGTGCAGCTGCCGTTTGTCGCCGGAGAACGACCGCCCCACAAACGTAGCGCCCAACTGAATCGCCATGGCGCAGGTATCCACCGGGGGAAGATCGTTGACCACGCCACTCTTCAGCGTCGACCCGAGGTCGGCGGTCGCTGAAAACTGCCCTTTCGTCAGACCGTAGCAGCCGTTGTCTTCAATGATGTAAATAATCGGCAGATTGCGCCGCATCAGATGGATAAACTGTCCCGCGCCGATCGAAACCGTGTCGCCGTCGCCGGTCACGCCGAGAGCAATCAGGTTCTTGTTCGCCAGCATCGTTCCCGTCGCTACCGACGGCATGCGGCCATGCACGGAATTAAAACTGTGCGCCCGATTCATGAAATACGCGGGACTCTTCGAGGAACAACCGATTCCGCTGAGTTTGGCGACGCGCTCTGGTTGCACGCCCATTTCATACATCGCGTCGATGATGCGTTCTGAAATCGCGTTGTGCCCGCATCCGGCGCAGAGCGTAGTCTTGCCGCCGCGATAGTCCAGCACCTGCAATCCAATGCGGTTGGTCTTTGGCGCAGGCGCCGGTGTCGGCGTCGGAGCAGTCGGTGTCGTCGCCATCTTACTTGCCCTCCATCATGATGAGTTCGTCGGTCACGGACCGCGCGTCGATTGGCAATCCGTGAATGTGGCAGATCGACCGCAACCGCGGCGTCAGCTCGGGCTTGATGTCAAGCTTGAGCAGGCTCGCCATCTGACCGTCGCGATTTTGCTCGACCACATACACCCGCTCATGCTCGGCAATAAAGTCGCAGACTTCCCGCGTAAACGGATACGAGCGTACGCGAAGATAGTCAGTCTCCAAGTTGTGCTCTTGCCGCAACTGATCGCGCGACTCCGTGATCGCCCAGTGCGTGGTGCCGTAGGCGACAATGCCGATTTTCGATTTCCCATTCGCCACGATTTCCGGCCGCGGAACCGCCGCCCGGGCCGTCTCGAACTTCTTGTTGAGCCGTTCCATGCCGCGTTCAAAATCGTCGGGACGCTCGCTATACTGCGCCTTTTCATTGTGGCCGCTGCCCCGTGCAAAATATGCCGCCGCCGGATGCTCCGTACCGGGCAGCGTTCGATAGCCGATCCCGTCACCATCCACATCCTTGTACCGCGCAAACGTTCCCGCCTTTTCCAGATCCGCTTTGCTCAACACTTTGCCCCGATCCAGCGGCTTTTCGGGATAAGTGAACGGATCCGACATCCAGTTATTCATCCCCAGATCCAGATCCGACATCACAAACACCGGCGTCTGAAAACGCTCGGCCAAATCGAACGCCTCGCCCGCCATCGTGAAACACTCGGTAACCGACGCCGGAAACAGCAGGATGTGCTTGGTGTCGCCGTGGCCAAGAAACGCCGCAAACAGAACGTCGCCTTGCGAAGTGCGAGTCGGCAATCCAGTCGAAGGCCCAACCCGTTGAATGTCCCAAATCACTGCCGGAATTTCGACGTAGTAAGCCAGCCCCGTGAACTCCGCCATCAGCGAGATCCCCGGACCAGCCGTAGCCGTCATCGAGCGCGCTCCCGCCCACGCCGCTCCAAGAACCATCCCAATCGCCGCCAGTTCATCTTCGGCCTGCACGATGGCAAACGTTGCCTTGCCATCCGGCCCAACGCGGTGTTCCTTCATGTAATCGATCAAGGTCTCCACCAGCGAGGAGGAAGGCGTAATCGGATACCAGGTCACCACCGTGCATCCGGCGAACATGCATCCCAAAGCCGCGGCGGAGTTGCCGTCGACGATGATCTTGCCCGCCGTCTTGTCCTTGTCCTTGTCCATGCGCTGGATGTAAAACGGGTCGCGCTTCTTAAAATTGGCGGCCGCATAATCGAACCCCGCCTTGGCCGCCCCCAGATTTAAAGTTGCCGCCTTGGCCTTGTTGGCAAACTGCCTGCGGATCGCCGCCTCCACTTCCGCAAAATCAATTTCCAACAACTGCGCCGCAACCCCAACGTAAATCATGTTCTTAATCAGCTTGCGCAGCTTGGCTTCCGAACAAACCGCCGCCACCAGCTTGTCGTAAGGCACCGCGTAAAAAGTCAAATCGTCCCGAAGTTTATCGAGCGCCAAAGGCGCGTCGTAGAGCACGGCCGCGCCCGGCGCCAGCGTCCTGACGTCGTCCTG
>JAYUJG010000461.1:0-14593 GCA_043765355.1 Acidobacteriaceae bacterium
CCGAAGGAAGTGCAGGGAGAATCCCTGCTTGCGTTGGTGAAGCCGGTTGCGTCGAAGGCGAAGCCCGCATCGGCTTCCGGTAGTCGCGCGGAAGTGGGAAACGCCGCGACTGGCGCGCCGTTGCGCGATCGCCCGGCTTACTCGGAGAGCGACTATCCGCACCGGACTTTTGGATGGAGTTCACTGCGTTCGCTGCGGACGGGGAAATATCTTTTCATCGAGGCGCCGCGGAAGGAGCTTTACGACCAGTCGGCGGATCCGAAAGCGGAGCACAATCTGTCGAGTACGTCTGTGGCCGTTACGAATACGCTGGCCGGCCAACTCGACTTGTTTCGCGAGAAGACGAGCACTGCGAAGGAAGCGCCCAAGGTGAGCGCGGATCCTGGGTTGCAGGAGCGACTCAATGCTTTGGGATATGTAGCCACAGATAGCAGTTCTGCGGCGATGCCTGGGATCAAGGATACGGGCGCCGATCCGAAGGACAAAGTCGAGGTGGTCAATCTGTTGCACCGCGCCGAAATGGCGAAGGAAGAAACGCGGTTTCAGGAAGCGGTGCCGCTGCTGGAGCAAGTCATTGCACTGGAGCCTAATTTGCCGATTACGTATCTGCAATTGGGAACAGCGTTAACTTCGCTGAAGGATTACGGCAAAGCTGTGCCCGTGTTGCGCAAGGCAGTCGAGATGCGTCCGGATTTGACCGTTCCGCGATACCAGTTGGGTTCGGCGCTTTTTGAGACTGGAGACTTTGTGGGCGCCGCGCTTGAATTTGAAACCACCGTGGCGCGTTCGCCGAGTTGGCCGGAAGCGCATCTCTCGCTGGCGACTGCTTACGCGCGCATGGATCGCCTGAAGGATGCGATTCCGGAATATCAAAAAGTGATTGAACTGCGGCCGAGGCATTACAGCGGGCATTTGCTTTTGGGGAGGGCGCAGGCGCTGTCGGGAGATCCTGCGGCGGCTGTGCCGAACCTGTTGAAGGCGGCGGAGCTTCAGCCCAAATCGGCGGAGCCGCACCGGTTCTTGGCCGATGCGTATTTGCAAATGGGACAGCAGGCGGATGCCGAGCGGGAACGAGCAGAAGCTCAGCGGCTGAGAACGAGCGGCACGCAATAGCTCAGTTCGCGGGCACGAATTTGCAGAACGCGGCGTCGAGTTTACAGGCTGCCGCATATTCTTCGCGCGCGGCTTTTGCCTGGCGCAGCAGTTGATGGGCGAATGCCAGGTTCAAGTGCGCTTCCGCTAGATTTGGATCGAGCGCGATTGCGCGCTGAAATTCGCCGACTGCTTTTACGCTTCGATTTGTCCGGTTGTAACAGACGCCGAGAAAATTGTGGAGACGCGCATCCTCCAGCCCTAGAGCGATCGCCTTCTCCAGGTGGGGCGCCGATGCGGCGTAGTTTTTCTGCTGGAACAGGAGCATCCCGAGTTCGCGCTGGCCTGCGGAGAAATTCGGCTGGATTGCGAGTGTCTTTTCATACGCGGTTTGCGCGGCTGTGGGATCGGCGGTCGTGTCGAGCAGGGCTGCCTGATACCAGGCACGGTAGTTTTGCGGATTGCTCTGTAGTGCTTTTGCCAGCCAGAGTTTTGCTTCGTCCACGCGGCCTAATTTTGCCAGAGCGCGGGCCAGTCCAGTCATGGCATTGTCGAAATTTGGATTCAATGCGAGGCAGCGCTGGAGCTGCTCGGTCGCCGTTCCCCAGTTCTGACGGCGCAGAGCCGACTCGCCCAACAGAAAAGGGATGATGTAGATCTGGGGATCCTTCTGCTGAACTTCGGTGAGAAGGGCTTCCGCCTTCCCGTCTTCTTTGCTTTGAAAGGCGTCTTCGGCTTTGAGAATCGAGTTGAACTCCCACAACTTGTCTTTGGGATCGGCTAGGCCTTGCTTGAGTTGCTCGGGGGAGACTGCGGCACGAAAACCGAAGTAGCCTAAAGCTCGTAATTTTTCTTGTGCATCGGGACTCAAATTTCCGGCAGCTGAATCCTGTCGGGCGAAGGGATTGTGCGTCAGGATCGCCTGCATCTTTTCTTGAAGCACGGCTACCGTGGCGGGTTGATCGGCGGCTAGGTTGCGGGTCTCTCCAGGGTCGGCATCGAGGTCGTAGAGTTCGGGCTTCGGTGCCTGGATGTAGTGAAAGCGCTCGCTCTCTAGCGCATGAAGCGGGCTCCAGCCGAAGGAACTGAATGGATAGAATGTTTCGCTGTAGGCGGGCGTAGACTTCGCGGACGCAGCTGGCTCGACTTGCGATTTCGCGTCTGGCCTTGCTTCCAGCAGCGCTTGCGACTGGAACTGCTCCTGGATCGAATCCTTCACTCCGGCTAGTTGCAGAAGAGTGGGGCCGACGGCGGATGTCTCGACGGGTTCGCGGCGGCGTCCCGCTGAAACGCCGCTTCCAGTAGGAGGTTTCACGATCAGAGGAATGTGCGCGGTCGCGTTATAGATAAAAAAGCCGTGCTCGTCTTCGCCGTGTTCTCCGAGAGATTCGCCGTGATCGCTGAGGGCTACGATCAGCGATGAATCGTAAAGACGATTCTGCTTGAGCCATGTCAGCAGATTCCCGAGTTCGTGGTCGGCGTACGCGATCTCGCCATCGTAGAGGTGGCTGGCGTACTCGGAGCGGTAAGGCTCGGGAGGATCGTAGGGGCTGTGCGGATCGTAGAGATGCAGCCAGAGGAAAAAAGGGCGACGCGGAGTCTTCTTCAACTTCAACCATGCGATGGCGTGGGCTACGCTTTCGTCGGCGCGACGATCGACGAGGCCAATGTCTTTTTTCTCGAAGGTCTCGGCGGAGAACGCGTCATCGTAGAAATCGAAGCCGCGGTCCAAGCCCCAGCTACGGTCGAGGACGAAGGCGCTGACTACGGCCCCTGTGACGTAACCCGCATGTTGAAAGGCTTGCGCCACGGTGCGGAATTGCGGCGCTAGCGGTTGGCCGGTGAAATCCTGGACGCCGTTTTGGAAGGGATAGGTGCCGGTGAGGATCACTGCGTGAGAGGGCCAGGTTAGAGGGACCTGGGAGATAGCTCTTTCGAAAACTACGCCGTCGTGGGCCAGCGAATCGAGCGTCGGCGTTTTGACCGTCCGTGAGCCGTAGCATCCCACATGGTCGGCGCGCAGAGTATCGACGGTGATCAATATGACATTGGGGCGGGCAGGCGACGTCCTCGGCGATGTTTTGGCCGGGGCCGACTTCGGGACACTTTGACTTGGTATCGGCAAAGGGCTTGAACCACAGGGTATACAGGGGCGCACGGAGGACCCTAGAGATGGTGACAGCGTGACGACCAGGAACAAAACAACCGACCGGTAACTTAACCAGCAACTTGAATGGCGCCCGAGCATGCGTTTATTGCGGGGCTAGTTGATGCGCACGCCGCGTCTCCTCGTCTGCTTCTGCCGTGAGTCCTTTGGCGGCTAGAGCTTTGGCTAGCGATTCGTGCATGATTGGTTCTTGTGGAGCGAGTTCCGCGGCGCGGCGCAATTCGGCGATGGCTTCGTCGATTTTGTCCAGGTAGATCAGGGTCTCGCCGAGAGCCCGATGTCCCCGGGCGAAGTCGGGATAGATTGTCACCGATTGGCGGAGCGCGGTGGCGGCTTGTTCCAGTTGCTGTTTCTGGATGAAGGCCACGCCCAGATTGTATGCGGCTTCGAAGTTGGTGGAGTCGAGATGCAGCGCTCGTTGCAGGGTTGCGATAGCGGCGTCCATTTGTCCAGCGTGCGCTTGAGCCATGCCGAGATTAAACAATGCCAGCGCATAGTCGGGGCTTAACTGCACTGTCTTTTGCAATTCGTCCACCGCCTCGGGAAATCGTTGGAGACGATAGAAATCCAAGCCTTGCAGGTAATGCCCCGGAACAGAGTTGGGCTCGGTTTTGACGACGAGCTTCAGTTTGTCGATCGAGTCCTGATAACGTTGGTGCTGGCTGTCGGCGATGGCGTCGGAGATCAATTCATAAGTAGCGACGCGGTCCTTCGGATCGGGCAGATCGCGGCTGCTGATGGTGGGATCGCTGCCCCCGGAAAACGCCGCGTAACCTAGCGCCTTCAATCGCTCCATGAGCGCTGGGTCGAGTCCGGTTTTTTCGGCCATCTCTCTACCCGCACTGTAGTCGCGGATCATGGCGACGAGTTTGGCGCGCATCTCTTCGGCGACTGCTTTCTTTTCGGCGAATAGGTTGTGAATCTCGCCGGGGTCTTTCGCCATGTCGTATAGTTCGGGCCGGGGCGCGTCGATGAAATGGTATTTTGTATTCTCCGCGCCACGGAGCTCGCTCCAATTGAAATGGATCCTCGGCAGGTAGGTCTCTCCGTAGAGTGCGCGGTTGTTGTCGACGGGCCAGCCCCGAACCTCGGCGAGGAGGCTGCGTCCTTGCACTTGCGACGGAATCTCCAAGCCCACTGCGCCTAACACCGTGGGCATCAGGTCGACGAGCGAAACTGGATCGGCAACGATGCGCGGGGCGTTTTCCGGCAGCCGGATGATGAGCGGCACATGCATCGTCGCATTGTAAATAAAAAAGCCGTGCGTCTTTTCGCCGTGCTCTCCAAGGCTTTCGCCATGGTCGCCACAGAGGACGATCACCGTCTTGCTGTAAATTCCATTTTCTTTCAAAAACCGCAACAGGCGTCCGACTTGCTCGTCGGCGAAGGCGATCTCGCCGTCGTAGAGGTGCGTGGCGTATTCAGTCTTGTAGGGCTCGGGCGGATGATAAGGAAAGTGCGGATCGTACAAGTGCATCCAAAGAAAAAACTTCTTCTGGGAATTCTTTGTCAACCAATCGAGCGCTACATCGGCTACGGCATTGCCCGGGCGTTCCATTTCGTCGAGGTTGGCTTCGTCGAGGCGGCTGAAGTCGAAGTGGTCGTAGTAGAAATCGAATCCTTGATTTAGTCCAAAGCGCGAATCGAGCACGGCCGCGGCGACCACCGCGCCTGTCTGATATCCGGCTTGTTTAAGAATTGACGCGATCGTCGGCTGAAGCGGGCTGAGTTTGTTGGCGCCGAAATCGTGCATGCCGCTCAACATGGGATAGGTTCCCGTCAGCATCGAGCTATGCGAAGGCAGGGTTACGGGAACCACGGAGAATGCGTTTTCAAAGCGGGCGCCATCGTTGGCAAGTGCGTCGATGTTGGGAGTTTTGATTTGTTTGTATCCGTAGGAAGCGACGTGATCGGCGCGGAGGGTATCGATGGTGATGAGGACGACATTGGGGCCGGGCTTGGCGGGTGTTTGCGCGGCCGCGTGAATCGCGGCGGTGGCCACAATAGCAATGATGCTACGGAGAGAGGGCAACATCGGTGAGGGTAGTTTATCGCATCGAGATAGCTTTCCACGCGGATTTACGCTGTGTTCGATGGAGCTTCGTTGCTGTGATACGCTGGGCAGCTATGCGACGGCTGTCAGTTTTTACGGCGACCATCTTCTTGCAGATGTTTTTCGCGGTCTCTCTATTGCAAGCGAGGGCCGCAGCCCAGGCTTCCAAGAGCTTGCTTCCCGACGTCTACCTGATCACAATCGACACGCTGCGGGCGGATCACATTGGTTGCTACGGATACAGGAACATCGAAACGCCCGCGCTGGATGGGCTGGCGGCCGATGGGGTTCGCTTCACGCAGGCTTTTACGCACAGCCCGATTACTAACACTTCGCATATTACGATTCTCACGGGGTTGCTGCCGAGTGTGCATGGCGTTACCGATTTCGGAGTGCCGCTCTCGTCCCAGCATTTGACTGCCGCAGAACTGCTGAAGAAGCGCGGCTATCAGACCGCAGCGTTTATTGGAGCCGTGATTCTCGATAGCAATACGCTCGCGCCCGGGCTTGATCGCGGCTTTGATTTCTACGACAACTTCCCCGCCAAGACGGAAACAAAGGAGCGGTGGGGACGCGTTGAACGCCGCGGGATGGAAGTCGTTCAGCACGCCGAGGATTGGTTCGATAAGCATCGCGCGGGACCGCATTTCGTTTGGGTGCATATGTACGATCCGCACGATCCTTATGAGCCGCCGCCGCCGTTTTCAGAGAAATACAAAGATCATCTCTACGATGGCGAAATCGCTTACGCGGATTCGGCGCTGGCGCGCTGGATTGCATTTCTCAAGAAGGCTGGCGCTTACGACAACGCCATCGTCATTGTTACTGGCGATCACGGCGAGGGGCTTGGCGAGCATGGAGAAGAAACCCACGGGTTGTTTCTGTATGACTCGACGCTTCATGTTCCGCTAATTGTGAAGACGCCGGGCGGCGCGCATCGCGGGACTGTGATCGACGCGCAAGTGCGGACCACCGATATTCTTCCAACGATTCTATCGACAACTGGCATTGCGGCGCCGACGGAACTCAGTGGCGATTCGCTGCTTTCGCTTATCGGCGAAGCAGCGCCGTCCGGGCGCGAATTATTTGGGGAGACGGACTATCCTTTGCGCTGGGGGTGGGCTCCGCTGCGCGCTGTGCGGGGCGATAATACGAAGTTCATCGAGGCCCCGCGGCCGGAACTTTATGATCTGCGCGCCGATCCGAAGGAGCTTAAAAATCTTTACGCTTCTCACAGCGACCGGGCAAAGGCGATGCAGGGCGCAATGGCAAAGTGGAAGGCCAAACTTCCCGAGCAGGCTAACTCGGGCAAGGTTGGGGAGAGTTTGCCGGATCCGAAGGACAAGATTGAAGTGCAGAACCTGCTGCACAATGCGATGCTAGCCGGGGACGATGGTCGAGCGAGCGATGCGCGTCAGTTTTTGGAGAAGGCGTTGCAGCTCGATCCGAGTTCGCCGACTGCGCTGCGACAACTCGGCGAGCTTGAGCTGGCGGCGGGAGACTTTGGCAAGGCCGCTGCGCACTTGAAGCGGGCTTGTGAGCTGCGGCCAGAAGATTCCACGGCTGCGTTTGAATTGGGCGAGGCAATGGAGAAGGCCGGAGATTGGCCGGGGGCGCGGGATGCGCTTGAATCAAGCTTGAAACTTGTGCCCAGCCAAATGCCGGCGCGGTTGATGCTTGGGCACGTTTATATCGAGCTCAAGGATGCGAAGAACGCGGCGGATCAATTTGAGGCGGCGCTGCTGGTCGATTCCAGCAACAGCGACGGAAGGCTGGGGCTGGCGGAAGCGCAGATTCTGCAATCCGATTTTGTGGGTGCTGTGCCCGATCTTGAAGCGTTTGCGAAATCTGATCCGCGGAATGTTGCGGCACTGCGTTTGTTGGCGCGGGCTTATCGCGGGCTCGGCAAAGAGGTCGAGGCGAAGAGGGCCGAGGAAAAGGCTGCGGGCCTTGAAAGGAAGTGAGTAGCGCGGTGGGCGGGGTTTATGTTGGTGCCGACCAAGGTCTTTAACCGCTGAGGACGCTAAGAGAAACCGCGAAGTTCGCCGAGGAACCGCTGCGAGTAGGTGTGGATTATAAAACGCTCGCATTTACATTTACTTTACTTTTACATTCCTTTCACATTCCCGCTTTATGCTAGATTCTTAGGGGTTGGCGGCTTGTCTTTTGATTCGCACTGTGATTCGCGCGGTTTCCATGACCCGAAAACGACCATCTCCCGCAACGCGAGTAAAGCGCCGTCCGGCGGCGAAGGAATCCCGAGCTGCGTCGACGCGTCCGCGGCCTGCTGAAGGGGCGGCTCAGGATTCTGAGGGCGATGATCTCTCGTTGCTTGTCGTCCGAGGCTGCCTGATTGCGCGCGATTCTGTTTTCAATGTGAGGGACTTTCTCGCCGACGGCTCGCGACTCGCTTTTCTTGCGATCAAGGATTGCGAAAAAGAGCTTGATCAGATCGAACGCAAAATCGACGAGGAACTTCCCGAGGCGATTACCCGCGTTGGAGAAGCGAAGGCGCGCGAGTTGCTGGCGTGCTTGAAGTTCATTACCGACCTGGAACGGATTGGCGACCTTTCTTACAGCGCGGTGATGCAGTTGCAATCGCGGCGAGAGAAATTGCCGGCGGCGGACTCGCGTCAGTTGGTGGAGATGGCGTCGTTGCTGTATCAAATGCTGGAGCAGATTCACCAGGGGTTTGTGAAAAGAGATGTGTCGCACGCGCAGAGCGTGTTGCAGTCCGATCCGGAAGTGGATCGGCTGTGCCATTCGTTGTTTCAGAGACATCTTGCGGAGCCGAATATTCCGAGCGGACAGCGGAATTTCGACATTCTGTTGGCGGCGCAGGCATTGGAGCGCATTGGCGATCATGCCAAAAATCTGGCGGAAGAAATCTTTGGCTTGTCGGAAGGGCGCTCGCTGCGGCACAACGCGAGGAAGCTTTCGACGGCGTAGAGCGGAATGCGTGGCGGGGCGCAGCCCCTGAAGGGGCGATTGGTGCGCGAGGCTTGCGGTATTGCTGAAGCGATACCCTGATACGAATCAAGTTCAGTGAAAGTCGTGCGATGCGGTTTCGGCTTGGGTGACGGTGAGGCGGGAAACTTTCTCGGCGCGAATATGAATTACGTTGTCTTGATTCTGCAAGATTCCTTCAATCATTAGAAAGCGTTCGGAAATCAGCAGCACCCGATTCTTCTGTAACAGGTCGGGAGCGAAGATCGCGTTTGCGATTCCCGTTTCATCTTCCAGGCTCATGAACATCATTCCCTTGGCTGTGCCGGGGCGTTGGCGGGCGATGACGCATCCGCCGATTCGCAATCTTCGTCCATTGGGCTGAAGCGCTAGATCGGCAGCGCGACAAATTCCCCTGCGCTGCATCTCTTCGCGGCGGTACTGCATGGGATGCGGGCCGACGGTCAAACCGGTAGTGCGGAAATCCGCCACCAGACGCTCTTCCTGCGTCATCATCGCGAGCGGAGATTTGCCGTCCATCTCCGGTAACTCATTCTCTTTCAACTCATCCAGCAATGGGCCCGACCAGCGCACCGCGCGCTCCACTTGCCAGAGAGCGTCGCGACGATGGAAAACCTTTCCATCACGGAGGCACGGAGGCACGGAGGAATCTATCTTTTCAATAATCTTCTCTGTGTCTCCGTGCCTCCGTGGTGGGTTTCCGATTTCATTCAATGCTCCAATCTCCGCTAGCGTTGTTAACTCGTCCTTGCGCAATTCGGGGACGCGGTGAGTCAGATCGTGAATGGAAGCAAAAAGCGACAAGCTGCGTTCGCGAACCAGAGCCTGCGCCGCGGGTTCGCGCAATCCGCACGCATAGTTCAATCCGAGTCGCACGGACAGGTGCTGGCTGACAGCCGAGCGCTCCAGAGTGCATTTCCAATCCGACTTTGTGGCATCCAT
Source organism: Acidobacteriaceae bacterium (assembly GCA_043765355.1). Taxonomy (GTDB): domain Bacteria; phylum Acidobacteriota; class Terriglobia; order Terriglobales; family Acidobacteriaceae; genus Acidiflorens. The sequence goes on from JAYUJG010000461.1 coordinate 9,222, forward strand.
CGGCAGCACTTTTAATCCGTGACGTTGCGCGTCCTTCACCAGCGTTGAAGGATGATAAAAACCCATCGGCTGATTATTCAGAAGCGCCGCGGTGAATGCGGAGAGGTAATGGCATTTCAAATACGCGCTGGCGTACGCGATCAAGGCAAAACTTGCGGCATGTGATTCTGGGAATCCATACAGAGCGAACGAAGTAATCGACTGGATGATTTGCTCTTGTGTTGGGCCGAGAATTCCGTTACGCGTCATGCCGGCGCGCAGTTTTTCTTCGATTACTTTCATGCGCGCTTCGGAACGTTTGAATCCCATGGCGCGGCGCAGTTCTTCCGCTTCGCCGCCGGTAAAGTTAGCGGTGATCATGGCCATGCGGAGCAACTGTTCTTGAAAGAGCGGAACGCCTAACGTCCGGCCCAGCACGGTTTCCAGCGATGGATGCGGATAGGTGACTGCCTCACGACCCTGCCGGCGCTTCAGAAATGGGTTGACCATATTCCCCACGATCGGGCCCGGTCTGATGATTGCAACTTGCACCACGATGTCATAAAAAGTCTCCGGTTTCAGGCGCGGCAGACAGGCCATCTGCGCGCGGCTTTCGACCTGGAACATGCCCACGGTGTCGGCTTTTTGCAGCGCGGAATATACGCCTGGATCGTCCGGCGGCAGATGCGCCAGGTCTACTTCTTCTTTGTAATGGCCGCGAATCAGATCGAGAGAATCCTTCAACACGGCCATCATGCCGAGGCCGAGCAGATCGACTTTGATGATGCCCATGTCGGCGCAGTCTTCTTTGTCCCATTGAACGACCACGCGGCCGGGCATGGAAGCGGGCTCCAGCGGTACGACGGAATCGAGGCGGCCTTCGCAGATCACCATGCCGCCCGAGTGCTGGCCTAAATGACGGGGGAGATCTTGCGCGGCGAGGCACAGTCCGAAATATTTGCGGATGCGCGGATGCTTGAGGTCGAGTCCGGCGTCGCGCAGTCGGCGGTCGAGGGCATCATTTTCATCTTTGAATTCCCAGGTGGCCACGGCCGCTGAAATTCGCTTGAGCGTTTCCGCGTCGAAGCCCAGGGCCTTGCCCATTTCGCGCGCGGCCATGCGATTGCGGTAGGTAATGACGTTGGCGGTCATGGCGGCACCGCGTTGTCCGTAGCGTTGATAGACGTACTGGATCACGCGTTCGCGTTCGTCGCCGCTGGGCAGATCGAGATCGATGTCGGGCCATTCGCCGCGCTCCTCGGAAAGAAATCGTTCGAACAATAATTCCATGCCGATTGGATCGACCGCCGTGATGCCGAGCGAATAGCAAACTGCGCTGTTGGCGGCCGATCCGCGGCCCTGGGCCAGGATGTTTTGTTCGCGGCAGAAGCGCACCAGGTCCCAGACGATCAGAAAATAGCCGGCAAGTTTCAGATGTTCGATCAGGCCCAACTCGCGTTCAATCTGCCGCCGTGCGCGTTTTTTTAACTCGGCATCCGCCCGTCCGTAACGGTTCTGCATTCCTTCGCGAGTGCGTTCGCGCAGGAATGAAATCATGGTTTCACCCTCGGGCACGGGATAACGCGGGAATTCGTATCCCAGGTCGTTGAGCGAAAACTCGAGGCGCGAGGAAAGTTCAACTGTGTTGGCGATGGCATCGGGGCGATCCGCAAAAAGCGCTTGCATGGCTGTCGGAGATTTGAGATAGCGTTCGGCATTGCGAGCGAGCAGACGGCCGGCGGTGGCCAGCGTTCGCCGATGATGCAAGGCGGTGAATGCGTCGGCTAATTCGCGCGCTCGAGGCGCAGCGTAGTTTACGCCATTGGTCGCGAGCAGCGGCAGTTGCAGGGCTTCCGCGATTTCGATTGCGACCCGATTGCGATGTTCTTCTTCGCGATGAAAATGGCGTTGCAGTTCGACGTAGACGTTGCCCTTGCCGAAAATGTTGGTGAGGCGTTTTGTTGTATCGAGTGCAGCTTGCGGGCCGTCTTGTGTGAGCGCGGCTGCGAGTGGGCCTTCTTCTCCGCCGGTCAGGCAAATTAGGCCACCGGAATATTCGATTAAATCTGCGTTGGTTGCGAAGGCTCCTTCTTTGCCTTTGTGGCCCTCGCGCAGCTTCATTTGTGTGATGAGGCGGCAGAGATTGTGATATCCGGTGCGCGATGCGACTAAAAGCGAAAGCCTAAATCCACCACGGAGACACGGAGGCACGGAGAAAAGATTGTCTGTTTTCTTTTCCCATTCTTCAGTGTCTTCGTGTCGCCGTGGGAAAAGCGCAGCGCACGTTACTTCCGCTCCGATGTGCGCTTTGAGTTGAGTTCTTTTGGCGGCGAGATGGAAGCGCGGGGATCCGTACACTCCATCGCGATCGAGCAATGCCATTGCGGGCATTCCGAGGTGGGCGCAAGCGGCGATCAGATCCTCGGGGGTCGAAGCGCCTTCGAGAAAGCTGAATGCGGAGCGAGAATGGAGTTCGATGTACATTGAGTTCTCAGTAGTCAGTTCTCAGTTAGTTCTCTTAACTCTGACAACTGGGAACTGAGAACCGGGAACTGAGGACTGGCTTAGTCATACATTCCTTCTACGAACCATTTTGTGGTTAGCTTGTCCTGCACCAAGCGATAGAGCGCGACGCCAGTTTCGGCGGGGACGGCTATGTCCCACTCTTCGCGCGACCAGCCTTCGTGTTCCGACCAGTCGCCGGAGGAGCGCCAGGGGCCGGCGGTCCAGATGATTTCGCCGCCGATATTTTCATTCATGCGCTGCGGGCATTGCAGTCGCACCGGTTTCGCTTCGCGCAAGGTAACGGTTGCGGCGAGTGGTGGACGAAAAAGGCGCAGGGAGATTACGGCGCTCATTTTGTCGTTGGCGTTTTCTTGTGCGTTACCTCTTACGTTCTCTGGTGCGTGTTGCTTTGCATTTTCTTCGAACTGTTTTTCGATTTGGCGCGCGCCGCTATTTTCGGGGATGGGCATATTATTGTTTTTCTTGTTCGTTCGATTGCTGGATTGCGTTGTTTGGGGTGTTGTGGATGCGGATTCCGTGGGCGCAAAATGGCGCACTGCGAATGCGCCCTCGCGATGCGTGTCCAGCAATTCCGCGGAACCAACTCGGCCTTCGCCGACGATGGCTGCGATGCGTGCCAGGGTCAGTTCGAGTTTCTCGGGCTCGGGAAAAACGGGCTGGAACAGCCCACTCTGGAGAGTTCTCGGGCGCGCTGGTTGCGCCGACAGATGAATGTTTACGATGGGCGCTCCCGGCGGGTGAGCTTGCAAATCGAGCTGCAATAGTTTTAAAAACACTTTTGCGTCGAGCATGGGGACGGGCAACTGCAGTGTGCGGATGAACTCTCGAGTTTGCGCGCTGGGGTGGATGCAGACGAAAGCGGCGTCGCCGTCGGACTGCGTCGCTGCGAGGTCCAATTTCAGTGTTAACTCCTGCGCGGCCAGCGCGCGGGCGCTCAATCGCGCGCACACTTGCTCCAACATGCGGTTCAGCAAAAACGCCAGAGGCTCCAGCAGCACGATGGGGAATTCGAGCTCCACACTTTCGGCGAAGATGAGTTGCGGCTCCAATACGCGCAGCTTGCGAGATGTCGCGCCCCGCGCCAGTTTTTGCAGACGAATTCCGGGCTGGCCCAGGCGCTCGCTGACTGGAACTTCGGGAAGAGCCGCCAGCGAGCGCAGTTTGCGAATGCCCCAACGGTCAAATGTTTCAATCCAGCGGGCGGCCTCTTCGGGATGAGAAGAAAAAATTTCGAGCAAGACGTCGACTGGCAGATCTCCCAGTCGCTCGGCTTCGTGGCCTTCGGGGATCAGGGTTACGCCGGAAAAACCACGGGCTGCGAGCACCGCGGCATCGGGATTCGCAGCCACGGCGATATTGGCTGCCAGCCCCATTTGAGAGACGCGCTGCGCCAAATCGTGGGCAATCTTCGGCAGCGGTCCGAGCAGCGGTTTGAGTCCGGCAAGATGCAGCAGCACGGTGTCGGGGGACGCGTCTTCGATTTCGGGAGAGAAGGATTGCGCACAATCGAGGAGCGCGGCGTGAGCGGACCGTTCGTGCGATTCCGAGCGGGCGCGGAGTATCAGGTTTCCCCATGCTTCGAGTTGCGATTTGGTCGCGCCGATTTCCACGCCGGATTGGCGGGCGTTTTCGTTCAGCGCCATTACTCTTTCCAGAGGCGGGCGTCCCGTGAGTACGACGACAGGACGAGTGCGTAGCTCTGGTTCAAAGCGAGTGATCGCTTGGGCGGAGAAGTCGGGGATGAAGATAGCGGCAAACATGAAATCAGGTCTCAGGGGTTAGGTCTCAGGTCGCAGGCTTGCCAACCGAGATATTTATCCCGCCCACGCGGCTCGACTTGTGAAACTTGCGGTGGATTGCGCGGGCTTGCGTTCTAGTTTTCGTTCCAGGCGCGAGCACAATAATTCGGCGGTGATTTCGAATTGGTCTAGCAGGTTTGAATGCGGCGGGTGACTTGCCGAGAGCCGAGGGCTGACGGCTGACAGCTCTTTTGTTGAGCCGGACACTCGGAGTAGCGTCGAGGAGCAACTTCCGGCAATGGGCTGCTGTTCTAGAACCAGGAGCGCAGTTGGCGTGTGTTCAATCGCGCGGCGGAAGCGAAACCAGGAGGCTAGAGGGATTCGTCGCGCGCTTTGCGATGGAATGTCGCCGAGGTCGAGAGCGATCATTCCGAAACCGTTGCTTTGGAGCAGCAGGTCGGTGACTTTGAGCAATTGCGCGAGTTGCGATTGCCAGCGGCTAAAGGCGAACTTGTTTTGAGCGGCTTGCGGTGTGCCTGAAGGCATACCCTGATGCGAATCTTGTCGGTGAGTCGAATTGGACAGCTTTGCGCAGCAGCGAATCCATAGCAAGCGACTCAACTCGATGCCGGCGGCAGCGGCGGATGCGGGATCGAAGGCATCACTTGCGTCTACCAAGGCACATACTTCCCCGCGCTGGGTGGCGCGGGCCAGGGCTAAAAGAAGTACGCTGGTTCTGCCGGAAGAAGCGGAGCCGCAGATTTCGGTGAGGCAGCCGCGGGCGATGCCGCCGGTGAGCGCGTCCAGTTGAGGAATGCCGATTGGAACCATTTCTGGCACCGGACACACGTCGAGTCGCGAAGCGGGAACGACGGCAGCCGCCAGTTTTGGGAGGGCACGCAGATGAGCTAAAATTTCCGCGGTCTTCTCTATAGAAGTAAAGACAGGAGTAGAGATAGGAGAAGATGCAGGAGGAGAAGCCGGGGGAAATCCCGGGGAAGATCGTGGAGGAAAAATAAAAGGGCGACCGGTGGCCGCCGATGAAAAAACCGGAGAGGCAGACATATGTTCTCGCAATTGTCAGGGAACGTAGAGGGCAGGATCAGCCCGAGCGAAGTTCGCGACACT
>JAYUJG010000462.1:0-3530 GCA_043765355.1 Acidobacteriaceae bacterium
GCCTGCGTCACGCTGCCCCCGGCATCCACGCTGACTATCACTCGGATCTTAATGGTGCCGTGAATCGTGCGCCGCGCCCCGGGCGCAACCTGCGGCAGCACCCGCCGCACGACTCCACTCTCAGTGTCCGCAGCCGGCGTTGCGCGATCGCCGCCCGGCCCCGTTTGCGGTGCCGGCTGGGAAGCTTCGGCGAGGGTCGACGGCGGGGCCGACGTTTGCCGGTTTCTGTGTCCCGGCGTTTTCGGCCGCGCGACCAAAATGAATGCGACCGCAACCACCGCCGCCAATCCCGCCATGTAGGGCCACTTTGCCGAGGCCTTCGACGGTCTCGCAATCGCTGGCGAAGAAACGGCCTTCTCGGTCTTGATCGGCAGCGATGGCACCGGCACAGGCGGCGCCCCGGGGCGGATGGGTTCCAAGCGCTTCAGTATCTCCCCAATCGTCGCTCGCTTGTCCGCGTCCACCTGCAAGCATTGTGTCGCGATCTCACGAAACGGAGCTGACAGAGCCGCTGGGATTTCCGGCATCCCGGCGCGATCGCATATCGGCAGGCGCTGCGTCAGCACCTCGATCAGCGTCATCCCCAACTGCCAAACGTCACCCGCCGCTGAAGCCTTGCCCGTGGCCGCTTCCGGCGCATCGCACAAACCAGTCGCCGCCGCGTCGCGACTCGCTTCGCCCGGAACCCCCAGCCCGTCGCTGGCCAGCTTCACCTCGTCCCCAATGGCAAAGATGTTTGCCGGCTGGATGCGTCCATGCACGAACCCCTTCTCATGCACGAACTGCAAAGCCCGCAAAACCGGCGGCAGCATCCCGCGCGCTTCCTCCGCCGTCAGCGCCCGCTCCGGCAGAATCTGCGAAAGATTCTCCTCCGCGTACTCCTCCACCACGTAGAGCAGTTGTGTGCCATCCAGTTCGCATCGTCCCGCTTCGAAAATACGAATCAGATAGGGATGGGTCAGTTCACAAATCGCGTTCCATCGCGTCAGCTGTCTCTCTGCGCCCGCCCGATCGGCGGCAATCAACTTGATCGCCGCTGGTTCGGAAGCACCGGCGGCGAGTGGACGAATCGTAAGAAAGACAGCGCTGTGATCGGAGCCACCGAGATAACTCCGAAGCGGAAATTTCCCATCGACGGCGCGACCCTCCCATTGCTTCCACAGCTCACTCATATCGTCTCGCTCGCATCCGAAGCCTCGATTTCGGCAGCATGGTTCGTCCGCTATTGTATGGGACCGCGGGGCAAATAAGTCGAACGCGGGCAACGCATAAGTTCAAGGCAATGTTTGGCGCCAGGAAAATAAGACACGAAATAGGACACGATCAACGTTTACGCTGACTCCAACATCCTGTTAACATCGAATATTGTTTTAGACCCGGCATCCCTTACCTAAAGCAATAAAATTTCCCCTGGAGGAACAATGGCCGTAAAAGTTGGCATCAACGGGTTTGGACGCATTGGACGCAACGTCCTTCGCACCGCGCTCGCGGATAAAAACCTCGAATTCGTAGCGGTGAACGATCTCACCGATCCCCAGACGCTGGCCCACCTGCTCAAGTACGATTCGATTCTCGGCAACCTGCCGCACACCATTACCGCAGGCGCCGACAGCATTTCGATTGACGGCAGAGTCATCAAGGTGTTCAAGGAAAAAGATCCAGCCGCCCTGCCCTGGGATTCCGTCGGGGCCCAGGTAGTTATCGAATCCACGGGCCGGTTCACCGACGCCGCCGACGCGAAAAAACACCTGCGCGGCAGTGTGAAGAAAGTCATAATTTCGGCTCCCGCCAAGAATGAAGATCTCACGGTAGTGCTCGGCGTCAACGAAGACAAATACGATCCCGCGAAGCACCACGTCATCTCGAACGCATCGTGCACGACGAATTGTCTGGCGCCGATCGCCAAAGTTGTCAACGACAATTTCAAGATCGTCAGCGGCACCATGACCACCATCCACTCCTATACGAACGATCAGGTGATCCTCGATTTCCCGCACAAAGACTTGCGGAGAGCCCGCGCGGCGGCGATTAATATGATTCCGACCTCGACCGGAGCGGCGAAAGCGCTAAAGCTCGTCATCCCCGATCTGGCCGGCAAACTTGACGGCTTTGCCATGCGCGTGCCGACGCCCAACGTCTCGGTCGTCGATCTGGTCGCGCTTGTCGAAAAGAAAACCACCCGCGAAGAAGTCAACGCCGCGCTGAAAAAAGCGTCTGAATCGGGCCCCCTGAAAGGCTACCTCGGCTTTGAAGAAAACGAACTGGTGTCGTCCGATTTCAAAGGCGACTCTCGTTCCTCGATCGTCGACGCGGCCATGACTCTGGTAGTGGCTGGCAACTGTATCAAGGTGATTTCGTGGTATGACAACGAGTGGGGATACTCCTGCCGTGTGCGCGACCTGATCAACCTGATGGCGGCCAAAGGGCTGTGATTAAATCGTCGATGGTCGTTAGTCGCTCGCGATTCGGTCTCGATCGGCGGTTCACGACCATTGGCCAACGACGAAAATGACTCCATCCCCAAAATAGCGAACGACCGACGACTAAACGACCAACGACGGGGCTTTCATGTCCAAACTCTCCATCCGCGACCTCGCACTCAGCGACCGGCGCGTCTTCATGCGCGTCGACTTCAACGTCCCGCTCGACGACGGCCGGGTCATGGACGACACGCGCATCCGCGAAACCCTGCCCAGCATCGAGTATGCGCTGCGCCACGGAGCCCGCCTCATTCTCGCGTCGCATCTCGGACGGCCAAAAGGCAAACCCAATCCCAAGCTGAGCCTGAAGCCCGTCGCCGAGCGTCTGCGCATGTTGCTCGATAAAGAATTGTCGCGCGGCGAAAGCGTCGGCTTCTGTCCGCAATGCGTTGGACCCGAAGCCGAAGAGATGGCGCAGAAGCTCGAGAAGGGCCAGACGCTGCTCCTGGAAAACCTGCGCTTCCACCCCGAGGAAGAAAAGAACGACGAGACTTTTTCCCGGCAGCTAGCCAGCCTGACCGAGTTCTATGTCAACGACGCCTTCGGCACCGCCCATCGCGCTCACGCCTCGACGGTTGGCATCACTCAGTTCGTGAAGAAATCGGCCGCCGGTTTGCTGATGGAAAAAGAGCTCGAATATCTGGGTCGCGTCCTGCAAAACCCAGAACGCCCGTTCGTAGCGATTCTCGGCGGCGCGAAAGTCAGCGACAAGATCGGAGTCATCCAGAACCTGCTCAGCAAAGTCGATGTTCTGATCATCGGTGGCGGCATGGCCTATACGTTTCTCAAGGCGCAGGGCGAATCCATCGGCAAGAGTCTGGTGGAAGAGGACAAGATCGAACTGGCCAGCGAACTTCTGCAACAGGCTAAGACTCACAAGTTGAAATTCCTGTTGCCCACCGACCACGTCATCGCCGACCGCGTCGAAGCCAGTGCCACAACCAGAATTGTCGGACACGGTGAGCCTATCCCCGCCAATATGATGGCCCTCGATATCGGGCCACAATCGATCGAGGCATTTTCCGAAGAGGTAGCGCGCGCCCGCACCGT
>JAYUJG010000463.1:0-2795 GCA_043765355.1 Acidobacteriaceae bacterium
CAAGAATCGCATCGAGCAGTTGTGCCAGACGGGCAACATCAAGGTGTCGCCGGTGGCAACAGACTGCTGCGGCGTATCGGGACGCAAGACGCTGCATGCGATTGTGGAGGCAAAGCACGGTGCGGGCCGGATCGCCGATTATGCCCGAAGCAGCTTACGGAGTAAGAAACGAGAACTGGAACTGGCCCTGGAGGGAAGCTTTACGGAGAATCAGGGCTGGCTACCGGGCAAGGAATTGTGTCAGCTGGAATGGCTCGAGATGCAGGTGCAGGTGCTGGGACAGGAAATCGAGCGGCGCGTCGCCGGCTTTGAAGAACCGATGCGGCGTTTGATGACGATCCCTGGGGTGGACTGCAAGACGTGCTGGCGCGAAAAATGGGAATCGTCAAGCTGCAGGTGGATCGGTTGTTTGACTGGCAACACTCTTCGCGGGTTGAGCAGTTGAAGATGGTGTTCGCGGCTTTGGAGAAATCTTTGACGATATTCGTGGAAGATGCGGCTTGAGGTGGGCCCGGCGCAAATTCCAACTTGCATCGAGAAGTGGGACTTGCAGGAACATTTAGCCTGATACCGTTGGCTGGAAAATGGGGAGATATCACGGCTGCGCGGCCTTGCGGTAACTCGCTGCTTCTGATGTAGATGCATTCGATCGACGGAGTATAAGTGGGCGGCGTGCCGCAGTGATCCTGCACCCGTTATCCGTTTCTAACCGAACATTGCCAAGCTGCTGAATTTATTGTTTTGCCGTTCTTCGGGATTCAGGCATACTTGTGCAGTGGCAGATCAAAAATCTCGGTTTTGGCAACGAATTACGAAGGGTTCTCGCCCAACGACCGTCCCGGATGATGGAGAGCACGGAGAGGCTTTGCGGCGCATTAAGGGACGGCGCAATAATAACTACACGATTCTAAGCGTCACTCAATCAAAATGCTATGGCATTCCCGCTTCGAAGCGTGGGGGTAAGGCGTATCACCGGTTATCTGTAAACATAGTTGTTCGATCCTTCTGTATCGACTGGACGAGGCGCCTTCGATTCTGCTATAGTTCCGCCTAGATATTCCAACGAAAGGCGGAACTATAGCATTATGAGAACTCCCTCCTTCCTCTCCGATGACTTGCGCAAGGTGCTCCGCTCGAAGAGCATCGCCACCCTGCCCGAGTTGAAACTAGCCTTGGGGACCACGGTCGATGCCACGGTGTTTCGCAAGTTGAAGGAACTCTCCTATCGCTCCAGTTACTCCCATCGCGGCCGCTACTACACCCTCGCTGAGATCCCACAGTTTGATCCCCAGGGTCTTTGGTCCTTTCAGGATGCGTGGTTCTCTCGCTGGGGAAATCTGGTCACAACCGTCGAATCCCTGGTCAGCGACGCTCCCCAGGGCTACTTCGCCAATGAACTGCGCCAGATCCTCCACCTCGAGGTGAAAGATACGCTGCTGCAGTTGGTCGAGCAGCGTCGCGTCGCCCGCCAGCCGGTGGACGGATTGTTTCTGTACTGTTCCCGGGATGCGGCATTGCGGCGGCGCCAAGTGCTGGCACGACAGGCTCTCTCGGAAATCCCTGGAAGCGATTCCGCCGAGGTTTCCCCGGAGGAGCTAAAAGCGTCCCTGGTCCTGTTCTCCAGTCTGCTGGACGAGCAGCAGCGCCGTTTGTATGCTGGTCTGGAATCCCTCAAGTTCGGCCGCGGCGGTGACCAGAAACTGGCCGAGTTGCTCCAACTGGATCCGCATACCGTGGCACGCGGACGAAAGGAACTACTGGCGCAGGAGGTGGAGTGGCAGCGGGTACGTAAACCCGGCGGGGGCCGCAAGCCAGTGGAAAAAAAACGCCCCAAGTAATCTCCCAAATCGAGAGGCTGTTGGAGCACGATACGGCCGGCGATCCGATGAGCAGCCGGAAGTGGACGCACAAGACGACCGCCAAGATCGCTGGGCAACTGCACCGGCTGGGCATCCAGGTCGGCGCACGCACGGTCGCCCGATTGCTCGGCAAACTCCGTTTCTCGCTCCGCGTGAACTGTAAAAAGATTGCTGCCGGGAACCGCACGACACGCGACCAACAGTTCCGCCACATCACCCGGCTGCGACGCCGCTTCTGCCGTCACGGTGATCCCATCATCAGCGTCGATGCCAAGAAGCGCGAACTGGTGGGCAACTTCAAGAATGCCGGCCGGAAGTGGGGTCGCGTTCCCACGCCGGTCAACGACCACGACTTTCGCTCCTTGGCTACGGGCATCGCGCTCCCCTTCGGCATTTACGATCTCCAAGCCAACCGTGGTTCGGTGTTCGTCGGCGTCAGTCACGAGACCTCCGCCTTCGCCGTCGCTTCCATCTGCCGCTGGTGGAGCCGGGAAGGACGCCTGCGCTACCCAAACTCCCAACACCTGTTGATCCTGGCCGACACCGGAGGCAGCAATTCCGCCACGCGTGGCGCTTGGAAGGACCAACTGCAGCAGCACCTCTGTGATCGACTGGGACTCACCGTCACCGTCGCACACTATCCCGCAGGCGCCTCCAAGTACAATCCGGTTGAGCGCCGCCTATTCAGCCAGATCACCAAAAACTGGGCTGCCGAGCCTCTCACTGACTATGACAAGGTCCTCGGGTTGATCCGCAACACCACCACGACCACCGGACTCAAAGTCCGCGCCTACCTGGACACAAAAGACTACCCTCTCAAAGTCAAACCCTCTGCCCAAAGGCTACGCGAGCTTCGAATCACCCGGCACAAGATCCTCCCAAAGTGGAACTACACCATAGCTCCTTCCAATGCGAAGTAATTCTTGCGTCAATCCT
>JAYUJG010000464.1:0-3025 GCA_043765355.1 Acidobacteriaceae bacterium
CGCCAGCGGCGGCTCTGATGTGGTCGCGGTAGTGTTCGGCGGCTACTTTTTGTCTCTGCCAGTGCATGCCAGTGGTTTGACCGTCGTAGATTTGCATGCGATACATGCCTACGTTGCGCTTGCCGGTCTTCGGATCGCGCGTGATCACACAGGGAAGCGTGATGAAACGTCCTCCGTCTTTCGGCCAGCATTGCAGGATGGGGAAATCCAGCAGCGAGAAATTGTCGCGCTTGATTACTTCTTTGCAGGGACCGGTCGCGACCGTCTTCGGAAAAAACTTGCCCATCTCGGCCAGCATCGGCAGCATTTTTACTTTGTCGAGAAAACCTTGCGGAGACTTTACTTCCATGAAGGCGCGGATGCGGTCGGCTACTTCGTCGAGAGTGTCGACTTCCAACGCTTGGCGCATGCGGCTGGCGGAGCCGAACTGATTGATTAGAAGTCTCGCGCCGGGATAGCCTTTTAGGTTTTCGAAGAGCAAAGCCTTGCCGCCGATGATTCCCTGCTTGTTTTTGCTCTTCGAGACGCGGTCGGCAATTTCGGCAATTTCCAGAATCGGGTCGGCTTCGGTGCCAATGCGCTTAAGTTCGCCGGCGCGGTCGAGCGCTTGGATCCAGTCCCGCAGATCGTCGTAGGCCAAAGTTCCTCCCTGGGATATTGGACGAATGACAGACGTTGGACGAATGACAGTTGATTATATGACGCGAGCCGAGGCTGACTGGTGCTCGACCACTAAAATCCACCACGGAGACACGGTGGGTTTTGATTCGAGTGTTGCACGAATGGATGCGTCCTGCGGAACCTCGCTAGACCGATCCCGCTCAGTCACTCTTCCACATTTTCCCGAGTGCGACTAGGATATGGGAGTCAAATTTTCAGCATCCGTGGTTGAGCGAGGGATACATGATCCGTTTTAAAGTGAACGGGAAAGAAAAGACGTTTGACGGCGATCCCGACATGCCGCTGCTCTGGTACTTGCGCGATGTGGCGGAACTAACAGGGACAAAATTTGGTTGCGGGATGGCATTGTGCGGCGCTTGCACGGTGCACATGAATGGCGCGGCGATTCGTTCGTGCGGCACTCCGATGAAAGAAGTGAGCGGCGATGTCACTACGATCGAAGGGATCGCGCCGATGCATCCGGTACAGAAGGCTTGGATGGAGATTCGCGTGCCACAATGCGGATATTGCCAGACGGGGCAGATCATGCAGGCGATCGCGCTGCTGAAAGAAAATAAGAATCCGAGCGACCAGGATATCGATACGGCGATGTCGGGCAATATTTGCCGGTGCGGGACGTATCAGCGGATTCGCGCTGCGATTCACCAGGCGGCGAAGGAGACGGCATGAAGATCATCGAGACAGCGGTTGTCGACAGAAAGATCATCCAGACGAAGATCATCGAGAATGTCAGCCGACGCGGATTTCTGCACGGGGCGTTAGCCAGCGGAGTGTTTGTGCTGAGCGCGCGCTTTATTTCCGAGCCGTTGTGGGCGGAAGGCGAAGCTCCCGCGGCGGCTTTTGAGCCGGGACTGTGGATGTCGATTGCCGCCGATGGCACGGTCACGATCGTGGCGCATCGTTCGGAGATGGGATGCGGCAGCCGGACGGCTTTGCCGCTCGTGGTTACCGACGAGCTCGATGCCGACTGGTCGAAAGTGAAGATCGAGCAGGCCATCGGCGACGTCAAGTATGGAGACCAGGATACGGACGGATCGCATTCGGTTCGCGGCTCGTTCGATTTGATGCGGCAAGTGGGCGCCACGGGACGCGTCATGTTAATTCGTGCCGCTGCTGCACAGTGGGGCGTCGTGGCGAAAGAGTGCACGACCGAACCGCATTTTGTTGTGCATCGAGTCAGTGGTCGTAAGCTGGGATATGGCGAGCTTGCCGCGGCGGCGGCTAAGTTGCCTGTCCCTAAGAAAGAAGATGTGCCGCTCAAACCGCGTTCGGAATGGCGCTACATTGGCAAGGAGAGTAACTCACTGTTCGATCTGCCGGAGATGGTTACGGGCAAGGCCATGTTTGGCATGGACGCTACCATGCCGGGAATGGTGTTCGCTTCGATTGAACATCCTCCGGTGCTCGGCCAGAAGATCAAATCGTATGACGACAAGGCTGCGCTGAAAGTTCCGGGCGTGCAGAAGACTTTGACCATCGATCCGTTTAAGCCGCCGCATCAGTTCCAGCCATTGGGCGGCGTGGCGGTGATTGCCGACAACACCTGGGCGGCGTTTAAGGGACGCAAGAGCCTGAAGATTGAATGGGAGAGCAGTCCGCATTCGACGTATAACTCGGCGGAATTCCGTAAGACGCTGGAAGCGACATCGCGGCAGCCGGGTAAAGTGGCGCGCAATGTTGGCGACGTGGATGCCGAATTTGGGCGTGTCAGCAATGCTGGCGGAAAGATCATCGAGGCGGAATATTACGCGCCGCATCTGGCGCACGCTTCGATGGAGCCGCCGGTCGCGGTTGCCGAATATCGCGATGGAAAGGTGCTGGCTTGGGCGCCGACGCAGAATCCGCAGGCAGTGCAAGAGACGATTGCGGGCGTGCTTGGGATTAAGAAGGAGGATGTGACCTGCCATGTCACGCTGCTGGGCGGGGGCTTTGGGCGCAAGTCGAAGCCGGATCAGGTGGCGGAGGCAGCGGTCCTTTCGAAACAACTGGGCAAGCCGGTGAAAGTCGTGTGGTCGCGCGAAGACGATATTCACTTTGATTTTTTCCACTCGGTCGCGGCCATGTATATGAAGGCCGCGGTTGGGGCCGATGGCAAGCCTACGGCGTGGCTGCAGCGAACTGTTTATCCGCCGATCAATTCGACTTTTGACGTGACTGCAAAATATGCGGACGATGAGATGGGCCTGGGATGGAACAATCTTCCTTTCGATATTCCGAATCATCGGGCCGAGAACGGCCCGGCCGACTATCATGTGCGGATTGGATGGCTGCGCAGCGTTGCCAACATTTATCACGCGTTCGCGATTCACTCTTTTGCGGATGAGCTGGCTAAGTCGGCCAACAA
>JAYUJG010000465.1:0-3436 GCA_043765355.1 Acidobacteriaceae bacterium
CTAGCCCGCATTTCTCACCACCCTTGAATTTTTTGTTGTCAAAAGACTAGCGCCAGGTCCTTTCTGTTGGTAGATTCGAGACTTGCGACAGAACTCGAACTCCAACAGAAAGGTGCCGGGCATGACAGACTGTAAACCGACCGAACTTCTTTTGCACGCCGTCGGATCGCGGGATTTGGTGGCCCGTTTTGACGGGGGTACGATCAGTTCCGACGCCGGGGGGATTCTACTGAGCGGGATCGAGCGGCGGACGGGGATTATCCGGCGGTTCGCCGAGTGCTTCACCGACTATCGCGACGCGGATCTGATCGAACACAGTGTTTACGACCTGGTGGCCCAGCGCGTCTACGGCCTAGCGCTCGGCCACGAGGATCTGAACGATCACGATGCGCTGCGGCACGACCCGTTGCTGGCGGTGCTCGTGGGCAAAGCCGATCCCACCGGCGCGGATCGGCCGCGTGAACGCGACAAGGGCAAGGCGCTGGCGGGCAAGAGCACGCTCAACCGGCTGGAGTTGACGCCGGCGGGCGCGGATGAGTCCAGCCGTTACAAGAAGATCGTCGCATCCTGCGCGGCGATGGAGAACGTGTTCGTCGCGTTGTTCCTTGATGCGCACGCCGCCAACGCCACCACCAATGCCGCGCCGCCGGAGCGGATCGTGCTGGACCTGGACGCCACCGATGACCGGGTGCACGGCGGGCAACCGGGCCGGTTCTATCACGGGTGCTACAAGGACTATTGCTTCCTGCCGCTGTACATCTTCTGCGGCGAGCATCTGCTCTGCGCGGCGCTTCGGCCAGCCGACATCGACGCCGCGGCCGGGGCGACCACGCACCTGCAGCGCATCGTCGGACTTATCCGCGCGAAGTGGCCCGATGTGAAGATCACGATCCGCGGCGACAGCGGCTTCCGCCGCGAACCGCTGATGTGCTGGTGCGAGCGGAACAAAGTCGACTTCATCTTCGGGCTGGCGAAGAACCGCCGCCTGATCGGGGCGATGGTCGACGAGATGCGGCAGGCCAGGGCGAAGTTCGAGGAGACCCAGGAGGCCGCCCGTGTCTTCAAGGACTTCGAGTACCAGACGCTCAAGACGTGGTCGCGCAAACGCCGCGTCGTCGGCAAGGCGGAGTACATATCCGCCAAGCACAACCCGCGCTTCATCGTCACGTCATTGAGCCGGGAGGCGTTCGACGCCGCCACGCTGTACGAGAAGGAATACTGCGCCCGCGGCGAGATGGAGAACCGCATCAAGGAGCAACAGCTCTGCCTGTTCGCCGACCGCACCAGCGCCGAGTCGATGCGCGCCAATCAACTGCGGCTGTGGTTCAGCTCCATCGCGTACACGATGCTGGCCGCGCTCCGGCGCCTCGGCCTGGCCGGCACTGAGATGGAAGGGGCGCGTTGCGACACCATCCGCGTGAAGCTGTTGAAGATCGGAGCCCGCGTCCGCGTGACCGTCCGCAAAATATGGCTGTCAATGAGCGAGTCCTACCCGCTGCGGGAACTGTTCGGGCGCATCATGGCCAACATCCAGCGCCTGGCAGTGACGCCGCTGCGCTGCTGAAGTGTCCTGCCCGACGGAAAAAACGTGATCCGTCGCGGGAACCGCGCCAGCCTTGCGCCCATGTGCGCTCACGAAGTGATTCAAAAGGGCAAAAAGACGCTGCCGAGGACTCGTTTGACCCGTTCACGGCACCTTGGAGGCCAGACGCGACCGCGTCTCCTATCTCGTGATGCTAAACTTTGCCCGCCGCACCCACCCGGGCACGGTGGTGAGAAATGCGGGCTAGCCCAGTAACGTAGCCTACGGCGATGCTCCATCCGTAATTGCCAGAAAGTTGATACTTCTTTTTCTTACGGTCCAAGGCCCCCAGTGAACCCACGTAACTTGGCCCGCTCAACATAAGGTTCCATGCGACAATTTTGATGATGTCCTGTGCCAACGCTATCGACACAAATCCTATCCGGCGAATTGCAAGCAGGGCAATGAAAGAGGTCAGGAAAACTCCGGCAATTACGCCGCAGACAAAGAATATCCCGTGAACGAGTTGCGTTCGCATCCGAAGATTAGTTTATCGAGTCGGCAAGGATTACCCATTCGAAATAGTTTGAATCTTTGTAATCGTGACGTCTTGACCGCACTCCGGGCAGCGGTCGGGGGTGGCGCGGAGGTCGTAGCCGCAAGCGTCGCAGTAACCGAGACGCCCTTTTTTCATCTTTGATCTAAGACACACTGCGGCAACGAACGGTGATGCAGATAAGACCGTGAGAAACCAATACGGCACGGCGATAAAACTTGCACCATTCGACCCTGAAGCGGTGAAACCCCAGAGCCTCCAAAAATAGACGGTACTGTTGACTTCGCTGTCGAATCCAAGCGACACTGACGCAGGACAGTTGCTATAGCAAACCGTACTGAAGTTCTTACTATAACTCTCAAAGAGAATGGCACGTCCACGCTGAGACCAAACAATCGCCTTTGGCGGCGACGAAATCAGCATCACCCCGTCAGCGACCCGATAGCTCCGCACCCACAACCCCACCGTTACCATGCACAGCAGCATCGACAGCATGGTGAGAGCGTTGAAGATGATCCGCGGCAGTCGCTTCATGCCTTCCCCTGTTCAACACCGGTCCCACACTCCGGACACCGCTCTGGACTCGCCCGAAGATCATATCCGCATGTTCGGCAGTGTCCTGCCAGCGGTTTGTTGTGGCAAATATGCCTAAAAGCATAGAATACGGGCAGAAGGGAAAAGGTGACGGAAGGCCAGCCATATCCGATGACAACGAGCCGCCGGAACGGGATGTGATCGGTCCAGTTGATATAACCGAATGAGGCTATCTGAAACCGCCGAACCACCTTGATGTGATAGGCGTCTTCATAGAGCACAATTCCATGATGAGCTTTGCGAGCCTTCGATGGGGAAAAGCTCCATCCCCACATTATTGTCGTCGCCACGCACAGCAGCAGCGACAGTATGGTGAGAGCGTTGAGGGTGTAGCGGGCAAGTCGTCGCACGGGTGGCATCATACCGCGGTCAGCGACAATCAGAGCAACCGCGTGTTGGTGGCCAGGAAACATTTTCAAACTGAATCACTACCTGCGATTCCGTCCGCTAAAGAGTTTGAGAATCAATTCGTGGCACGGGCTTCCAGCCCGTGTTGAGACTGTTGAACTAAAACCGTTGCTGAAAAGCAGGCCGTTTTTCCCGTCCTGATCCACTCACACGGGCTGGAAGCCCGTGCCACAAATAAGTTCCCAGGCTCTACGTGGACCCTCCATAAAACAGTTTCAATTCCCCGTCATTTTGCGGCGGTTTTTTCCACAGGTTGCGTTGCGGGTGGGGTTCCGTTGGTTGTCCATAGATTCATCTGGATCAGTTCCTGCAACGTGAACGGCCTGTCGCGCGTTTCGGTTTCCTTGCGGACCTTG
>JAYUJG010000466.1:0-5402 GCA_043765355.1 Acidobacteriaceae bacterium
GCCTGGGATGAGTTCGTCTCCCGCTTTCACCGGGCAATCAGTCTTTCGATTATCCGAACCGCATATCAATGGGGCCAAGCGCCACGGCAAGTAGTGGACGATCTTGTCCAGGAGACCTATCTCAAACTTTGTGCCGATAAGTGCAGGCTGTTGCTAGATTTCGCAGTCCAGCATCCTGAGGCGGTTCCGGGATATATAAAGACCATCGCGGTCAACGTGGCCCACGACTACTTCAAGTCCGCCTATTCTCAAAAACGTGGAGCCGGGCAAGCTCAGCAATCGTTAGCGGAAGTTGACCCCAAAGCTAAGACCCATAGTCTGGGCGGGCAAGGCGCGATGGAGCGCCAAGTACTGCTGAAGGAGATCGACGAATGCCTGGGCACATGCTTAGTCGGCCCCGATCAGGAACGAGACCGCCTCATCTTTTGGCTCTACTACCGGCAGGGCATGAGCGCTAAGGCTATCGCTGCATTGCCCACAGTTGGACTGACTGCCAAGGGCGTCGAGAGCGCTATTTTCCGTCTTACTCGTCTTGTTCGAGAGCGGATTGTCAATCTGCCACCCGACACAAACAAAGGAGCAGGACCAGGGCAAAAAGGATTTCGGCCCGCAGAATCGTATTGACTAGGAGAAGCTGGTTTTGACACGACCATCAGAGAAACATCTAGACGACGCTGAGCTTGACGCTCTTGTGTCGTCGCCAGATCGCGTGACGGGTTCGGGTCCGATCTCAGAGCCGATTCTGAGCGAAGCCCAGTGCCATGTTGAGTCTTGCAAAGACTGCAACCGAAAGGTGCAGATGCACAAACATGCGCAAGGCGAGCTTCATGGATTGGAATCGTCCCGGCCAGTGCAGCCGGGACCAGGATGTCCTAAGGAGGAAGCGGACTGGCTACACATGGCGACCGGGTTGCTGCCA
The DNA here is from genome assembly GCA_043765355.1 of Acidobacteriaceae bacterium. GTDB lineage: Bacteria > Acidobacteriota > Terriglobia > Terriglobales > Acidobacteriaceae > Acidiflorens. The sequence goes on from JAYUJG010000466.1 coordinate 920, forward strand.
AAGGCCAAAGCGAGAGAACTCATGAATCACGCCGCCCAATGCGATCACTGTGGACCTCTTCTGCGAAAAGCGGCAGACATTGTCGCAGATGAAGCAACGCCCGCGGAGAAAAGGACGCTGGCCGGCTTAGCGAGCGTGCAACCAGGCTGGCAGCGTGATCTGGCAGAAAAACTTCGGGGGGACATGCCGCCTCGGCAGCCGGACGGAGCGCGCGCGCCCCGATGGGGAGGCTTCATTTCCTGGCCGCGTCCCGCAATCGCTGCCGCTGCATTGGCCATCGTGATGGTTGCAGGTTGGCTAGGACTTCGTCTGCTTCGTCCACCTTCAGCAGAGCAATTGCTGGCACAGGCCTACACCGAGCATCGAACGCTGGAAGTGAGAATCCCTGGCGCGAAATACGCCCCGATGCGGGTCGAGCGTAGCGCGGGTGGATCGAACCTGGACAAGTCAGCCTCTTTGTTGAAGGCCGAGGCTCTGATCGGCGAGAACTTGAGGAGGAATCCGGACGATCCTACGTGGCTGCAAGCCCGCGCGCGCGCCGATCTCCTCGATGGCAACTACGAATCGGCGATCAGGTCGTTGCAGCGGGCACTGGAGACAGAACCCGATTCTCCTTCACTTCTAACCGACCTCGCTTCCGCTTACTTCGAACGGGCCGAATCTGCTGACCGTGCAATTGACTACGGCAACGCGATCGAGTCTCTAGGCAAGGCGCTGGCGAAGTCTCCAGATGATCCGGTTGCGCTGTTCAATCGGGCGCTGGCGTGCGAGCGAATGTTTCTCTACACGCAAGCCGTGGATGATTGGGAACACTACCTGCGTGTCGACCCACAAGGGGAGTGGACTGACGACGCGCGCAAGAGGCTTGCTGCTCTGAAAGAGAAATTGAAACAGCACGAGCAGAGTCTGGAGCAGCCACTACTGGGGACATCGGAGTTTGCAGTCAACGTTGACCGATTTGATCAGAGTACGTGGGCTCACGTCGACGTCCGGATCGAGGAATATCTTGACGCGGCGATCCAGGTGTGGCTGCCCGTCGCCTTTTCTGCAAAAACCGGGAAAACAAGCCCACAGGAAAGGGCGGCCGCGACGAAAGCGCTGGTAGCGCTGGCAGAAATCCTTTCGGTTCAGCACAACGATCGGTGGCTTGCCGATCTGCTGAATTCGGATGAAACCGAAGCAATGGGTGCTGGGGCGGAGGCTTTGGGCAGATCGGTAGGAGCAAATGTGGCGGGAAGTCCGTCGGCTGGGCTGACGGCGTCAATCGAGGCGGAGAGGTTTTTTCACGAGGCAGGAAGTGGGCCTGGCTTGCTGCGGGCACAGATGGAAGAGCTGTATTCTCTGCACCGGCTTTTTCACAGTTCTGAATGTTTGCGGCTTGCCTCAAGCACCAAGACGGCGTTGAAACAGAAGCGCTATTCATGGATGGCATCGCAGGTTCGGTTGGAAGAGTTCTCTTGTCTTGATTCTCAAGCGAAGATGGATATGGGCCACCGAGCACTCGCTGAGGCGCTCAATTTGGCTGAGGGCTCTGGCTACGCCGCTCTTTTTCTGCGTGGGATGGCTTTCGCTGCGATTCTTGATACCGACAAGGGCAACCTGGCCGACGCCGCGGCATGGGATCGGGCCGGGCTTTCCAAGTACTGGTCGAGTCTGACTCCACCACTACGGGCATATCAGTTTTACGACGACCTGACCGATCAGGCGCAGCGTTCGGGAAGATGGCAACTGGCCATCTCGGCGGGGCGGGATGCGGTTGGGGCGATTGCCGCCACTCCGAACCGATCAGGCGAAGGCATGGCACATTTCGAGCTCGCCATCTCGCTGGGCGCGGCGAACAAGCTGGCAGAAAAGGCCCAGCAATACGCGATTGCGCTAAATATTTTTTCCAGCTTGCCCTCGGACCCTGGCATTCGCGGCTTCGAAGCCGATGCAGAGATGCAATTGGCAGAGGCGGAGGCCAGCCAAGGTCGAACCGACGAAGCTGAGTCGCGACTGCGGAAGGCGAAAGCGGATCTGCCTTCTGATCTTGATTCCTTTGGCACGTGGTTGACCTACTATCGGACCCAAGCGCGGATCGCCCAGCAACGCGGTGATGCCAAAAGCCAACAGCGGGCGTGCAATGCGGTTGTAACGATTGGGGAATGGGGCCTGAGCACGATCCGTACGGAGCGCGACCGACTCACCTGGAACCACGCCACCGCGAACTGCTATCGCGAACTGGTGAGCGCAAAACTCACGGAAAACGACCCAGTCACCGCTCTTTCGATCTGGGAGTGGTATCAGGGGGCTGCGGCGCGTTCCATGCACGCAGTTCCTGCGGGGGCCACGCCGTTTGCGGCGTTTGATCAGCAACCACCCTCGGCGAACTTCGCGGCTGTCCAGCAGCAGTTGCAACAACTGGATCATGAGACCGTGCTGGCCTATGCAGAACTGGGAGAAAGAGTTTCGGCCTGGATCTACGACAATCGTGGGGTGCACTGGGAGAACATCGCGATAGACCGCCGAACGTTGACACGTGTCACGAGTGAATTCGCGATTCAATGTGCCGATCCGAACTCGGATATGAACGCGCTACTCCAGAACGGACGCTTGCTCTATGGGTGGCTGGTGGCACCGTTCGAGGGGCGCTTAGACCCAAATCGAACGCTCATTGTTGAGGCTGACGGGAGTCTCGCTTCGCTACCGTTCCAGGCCCTCGTCGAACCCGACGGTTCCTATCTTGGGTTGCACCGTGCTCTTGTGTCGTCGCCGGGACTGAACTATATGCTCAGGCTGCGCCGAGGCGGCCCTTTGTCGCCCACTCTCCCAGCTTTGGTCGTTGGAAACCCTGCAGTCTCAAGTACGTCTCAAAGCACACCGTTGCCGGACGCTGATCGCGAAGCGCAAGAGATTAGCCGACTGTTCAAGAATCCTGTGCTGCTGGAAGCAAAGCAGGCGAACCAAACCGCCATTCTCGATCACCTCGCCAAGGCAGCTATATTTCATTTCGCCGGCCATGCAGTTTCTGGACCCGAAGGTACAGGCCTGGAAGTAGCGCCGGATGCCGAATCGAACGGAATCGCCCCTCGCATGCTGATCTCCCCCGACAACATTGCCGCAGCGCATCTGCATGATCTCGAATTGGCGGTTCTTTCGGCATGTTCCACGGGGCGGGCGGGGGATGAAGGGCTGGCGGATCCCGAAGACATTGCCGAAGCGTTCCTGCGTGAGGGTGTGCCGCACGTGATTGCCAGCCGCTGGAATGTGGACTCAGCCTCCACGGCGGCTCTCATGAGCTTGACCTATCAGGAGCTGCTAAGGGGCGAATCGGTGACTGGTTCATTGCAGTGGGCTTCCCGGCAGATCGCTACCATCCCAGCAACATCTCATCCTTACTACTGGGCAGCTTTCAATGTTTTTGGGCGCGCGTAGGTCAGGCCTGCCGGCGAAAACAAAGTATTGAAAGTATTGACGGAGAAAATCAATGAATGACATCAACCGTAGAGATGTACCGAAGGGGTTGGTAGCGTCACCCACTAAGGTGACAATGGGTTCGCCGTGCGCGAATGTGACCCCACGCGTGAATATCGTTCTTCACGGGATGCAGGTTTTAGTGTTCGATCAAACGAACCAGCGGCTACTGATTCTGGTTCCAAATGTCCCGGACCACGCCTTTGGGGTGGGCGATTTCAGACTCGAACAGCCTATCGGTCCCAGCAGCACCGCAAATCCTCATATCCTCACCAACGTCAAAGGCGGCAACAACGGCGGACCCAAGTCTGGGTCCACCGACAACGTTGTCATCAATTGGAGCAAGAGCACAAAGTATGGAGAGGATCCATATTGCGTGTTCGACCTGCCCTGGCCGGATTGCCTGGTCCCCTTGCGGGTCCACCAGACAGGCACCGAAAAGCTCTTCCTGCCTGGCACGACGGTAACAGACAACAATCTCGACGCAGTGACTAGCGTCCCGATGGTTAACCTGCTCAGTTACACCAATGTGACGGACATTAGCAATGTGGTCCTCGCAGGCGTGAAACTTACGCCGGACGGAAACCAAGTCGTTCACGCGCATATCATCGCAGAGCCCGTTTTCGAAATGCCTGGGGCTGCGATGGGTATGCACGCGAATCGGGCTTTTGCCATGCTCAACATCATTTTTGAGCCTCCTCTAGATCTGAGAATCAATCAGAAAATGAGTTCAGTCCCTCCTACTCCTGTGTCAACCGAGCCTGGGGTGAAAGACGAAGAGCTGTACACCCTGGGGGAGCTCCGGCAAAAAGGCGCGGGACGCACGCAGCTCAACATGGACGGGGGACACCCCCGCAACTGCATGCAGGTCTTTGTCACCATGCCGTAGAAGTGGCGGTGTGCCGGTTCGTAGCAAAGCAGGGTCAAGGAAACGGGCAACACTTAGATTTCGGTGTGTGAGGGTGGTCCGTCGCGACACAACGACATGAGGAGGAATGACTATGAAGTACATAAACCGGCGAGACGTATT
>JAYUJG010000467.1:0-7185 GCA_043765355.1 Acidobacteriaceae bacterium
TTGGGTTACCGGAGTGGGAACCTGTGCCATCTGAGTCTTGCAAAAAGGTAAAAAAGGTCTAGAATTCAACAACCTAGCACGCACACTGCATCTTTTATAGTTGTCGACCTCATCAAAGGTTGAGTGAAAGTCACTCAAGGTGAACGTATGAGCGATCTTATTTCTTCCTCCGAACAGACTACCTACGAAATCACCGAGCGTTCGCTGCCGATCCTGCCGGTGCGCGACACCGTCCTGTTTCCTCACGCCGTGCTTCCTCTGACCGTCGGCCGCGAAAGCTCCGTCCAGCTCATCAACTCCCTCGGCGAAGACAAGACCATCGTCGTCGTCGCCCAGCGCGAGGCCCGCGTGGATTCCCCCCAACCAACCGACCTCTATTCCATCGGAACTCTCGCCGTGGTTCACAAAGTCGTCAAGATGCCCAACCAGAGTCTCTTCGTGTTTGCCGAAGGCCTGGAACGCGTGCGCCTCGCCGACTTCGCCCAGCTCTCGCCCTTCATGCGCGCCCGCGTCACCACGATTGCAGAGACGATTCCGCCGAAGGATTCCGAAATCGAAGCCTTGCAGCGCAACGTCCTGACTCTGTTCCAGCAGATCGTCGCCGGGTCGCCCACTCTCTCCGACGAACTCTCCACGGTCGCGATGAACATCGAAGAACCAGGACGCCTGGTGGACTTCATCGCTTCCTCGCTGCCCTCGCTGTCGACTTCCGACAAGCAGGAAACTCTCGAGACGGCCGACGTTCGCATCCGCCTCGAAAAAATAAATCAGCACCTCGCCAAAGAACTCGAAGTCCAGCAACTGCGCAACAAGATCCAGTCCGAAGTGCAGGACCGCGTGCAACAGACGCAGCGCGAATACTACCTCCGCGAACAGATGAAGGCGATTCAGAAAGAACTCGGAGAGCAGGACGAAGGCGCGCGCGATACCGAAGAACTCAAACAGAAAATCGAATCCGCCGGCATGCCCGACGAAGTGAAAAAAGAAGCCCTCAAAGAATTGGGACGCCTCGCGCGCATGTCGCCGATGGCAGCCGACTACTCCGTCACCCGCAACTACATCGAGTGGCTGGCCGTGCTGCCCTGGGCCAAAACTTCGGGTGGAGAAATCGAAATCCCCAAAGCGAAAGAAATTCTCGACGCCGATCACTACGACTTGCAGAAAGTAAAAGATCGCATCCTCGACTTTCTTTCCGTACGTCGTTTGAAGCCCAACATGAAGGGCCCGATTCTGTGCTTCGTCGGCCCCCCGGGCGTAGGCAAAACTTCTCTCGGCAAATCCATCGCCCGCGCTCTCGGACGCAAGTTCGTTCGCCTGTCTTTGGGCGGAGTCCACGACGAAGCCGAAATCCGCGGCCATCGCCGCACTTACATCGGCGCGTTGCCAGGCCAGATCATCCAAGGCATTCGCCGCGCCGATTCAAAAGACCCGGTCTTCATGCTCGACGAAATCGACAAAGTTGGTCGCGACTTCCGTGGCGATCCCGCGTCGGCCTTGCTCGAAGCTCTCGACCCCGAACAGAATGCGACTTTCCGCGACAACTACCTCGACGTGACGTTCGATCTCTCAAAGGTCCTGTTCATCACCACCGCCAACATGCTCGACCCAATCGCCGAGCCCTTGCGTGATCGCATGGAGATCATCGAACTCCAGGGCTACACGGAAGAGGAGAAGGTCCACATCTCGTTCCAATACCTGATCCCAAGGCAGATCGACGAAAACGGAATCACCGCCGAGCAGATCGACTTTCCAGAAGAAGCGGTCAGCTACATCATCCGCCACTACACGCGCGAGGCCGGAGTTCGCAACCTCGAACGCACCATCGGTACGCTCTGTCGCAAGCAGGCGCGCCGCATCGCGGAAGGGAAGACCGAGAAACTCGTTATCACCAAGGAAATCGTGCAGGAATTTCTCGGCGGCATCAAGGTCCGCAGCGAAGGCGAAATCGCCGAGCGCACCAAGCGCGCTGGCGTCGTAGTCGGGCTGGCGTGGACGCCTTCCGGCGGCGACGTGCTGTTTGTCGAAGCCAATCAGATGAAAGGCAAAGGCGGACTCACCATCACCGGCCAGATTCAAGACGTGATGCGCGAATCCATGCAAGCCGGACTAAGCTGGGTGCGTTCCAACGCCAAGCATCTGGGCATCGACGAAGAATTCTTCGCGACCCACGACATCCACATCCACGTCCCCGCCGGAGCGATCCCGAAAGACGGTCCTTCCGCTGGAGTCACCATCGTCACCGCACTCGTCTCCTTGCTATCGGGCAAGCAGGTTCGTCCGCTGACCGCGATGACCGGAGAGATCACCCTGAGCGGAAACGTGCTGCCCGTTGGCGGAATCAAGGAAAAAGTTCTAGCCGCCAAACGCGCCGGCGTCCACGACGTAATTCTCCCCGCCGACAACAAGACCAACGTGGAAGAAGACCTCACTCCCGAGCAGCTTCACGGATTAACTACACACTACGTCAAGACCATCGACGAGGTCCTGGAGTTCGCGCTGCCCAGTACGGCTCGCGAAGAACTGCAGGACGCGATGGAGCGCGAGAAAGTTCTCAGCAACTGAGAAAAGTTCTCGGTTCTCAGTTTGTTGCCAGGCTTGGTATTACTAAGGCTGGCAATTTCTTTTATAGGTTGGAGACACCGGGTCTCGCCCGTCCGGGTCCCGCTCTACGGCGTCCGAAACCTTCCGGCTAATTCTTTCCCAACGAGACCGTAGTGGCGCGTGTTCCAAAAATAAATCGTCTCTGCCTGAGCTTTGAAAGCGCTGCTTGCCCGCAGCATCACCCGGGCAGGCTAGGCACCCTGCCTGATCGAGTGTCGGCGCGGTCCCCCCGTCCGCAGCCGCTAGAAGAATCCGCCCAAAGCGGCGACAATGGTTGCCGATGGCGGCTGCGGCGGTGATTCCAATTTCGAAGCGCGCGGGCTTGAAGCTTGCGGTCTCCAAGTCTGTCAATGCGAAACCGAAACTCGGCTTGCGCGTCTGGATGGAGCGCGTGCTGATCGAGTGTGATCGGGTGGCGGCGGGATTCGATGCCGATCCGGTGCATGATCTTCGTGTCGCTTTGCGGCGCTGCCGCTCGCTCGCCGATGGGATGATTGCGATTGACCCCGATTCTTCGTGGAAGGACATGAAGAAAGCGGGACGAAAACTTTTTCAGGCGCTCGGCGAACTCCGCGACATGCAGGTCATGCTGGAGTGGATTGAGAAGCTCAGCGGAAATCCTCCCCTGAAGGTGACGCATTTCAGCGCTGGCAATTCAAGTTCGGCGAATTTAACTTCGCGCGATTCTCCTTCGAATTTTCCAGGTGCTGGCGCTCTTACTATGCGCGCTTCGACTTCTCGCGATTCGGATTCTGTCGATTCGATTTTGAGCGACGGCGGCGATCCAGTTGTTGCGAGGCTGCTGGCTCACATTCGCGCGCGTGAGGCGGAATTGAAGCAACGGGCTTTTAAAGTTCTCGATCAGTTTGACCGCAAGCAATGGTGCCAGTGGTCTCGCACCCTTCCGCGGCGCGCGGCGCGGGTTCGTCCGGGTAGCACCGTGTATCTGCATCTGGCGCTTGAAAAATGGACTGCCGCTTACGATCTACACAAGCACGCGTTGCGCGCGCGGTCGCAGATCAGCTTCCACGAATTGCGCATCGGCATTAAACACTTTCGTTACACGGTTGAGAATTTCCTTTCGCGCCAACATGCGTTGTGGGGAAGCGATTTGAAAGACCTCCAGGATTGTTTGGGAGACGTGCACGATCTGGACGTGTTGTGGGCAACGGCGGTCGAACTCCACCCGTTCCCGGATGTCGCCAGCCGCGTGCGCTGGCGCGAGCAGCTGAATCGCGAGCGCACCAAGCGGATCGCTCGCTATCGCGAGAAGATGGTTGGCCGACAATCTCTGTGGCGCGTTTGGCGGGCGGAGTTGCCGTCGGGCGCGGCTTTGCGCGCGGCGGCGTTGGGCCGCCTTCGAGTGTGGGCTGGATATCTCGACCCCGACGTTGCGCATTCGCAGCGCGTGGCACAGATCGCGTTGCACTTGTATGACGGATTGCAGAACGCGGGGCTCGTGGGATCGAATGACGCCGCGAATTCCGCGCTGCCCGATCATCACTCGCGCGCGATCTTGCAGGCCGCCGCGCTGATGCGCGATGTGGGCAAGGCGAAGGGCGAGGCGAATCATCAGAAGGCGTCGTATCGCATGATTCGCGGACTGGCGCGCCCGTTGGGATGGAGCGCTCGCGAATTGGAATTGGCCGCAGTGGTGGCGCGCTATCATCGCGGAGCGTTGCCTCGTCCGCGCGCGAAGACGATGCAATTGCTCGAGTTGCCCGATCGAGCGATTGCTCTCGAATTGGCCGGCATTTTACGTTTGGCGAACGCGCTTGCCTCTCGCGGTGGCCACAGCGCGAAAGAAAACGAAAGCGCTCCGCAGATCGAGGTCCGCTTGCAGGATCATTGGGTAGAAGTGCGGGCCGCCGGATATTCGGCGCTAGATCGGTCCGCAGACGGCGTGGCTGCGGCGCGGCATTTGTTAGAGACCGTGCTGCGGCGTCCCGTGCTGGTGCGGGCGTTGCGCCTAGCGGCACATCCCAGAAAAGGGCAATCGACAAACGGCGTGGCGCTGAACAGCCTCCGGAAAAACTAACATTCCGGCAAGCCGGGAAGGCCACGACCTCACAGCGTGCGAAATAACCACTTGTGCGGAAAAACCATAGCAATTTGGCAAGAACGGGAAGGGCACGACTTCAGTCGTGCCGACATCGCCAGAATCTGTCCGCGCTTTAGCGCCCGAGGTCAGCTTCCCGCGCCGAAAGCAACCTTTCCCGCAGCCAAGACATCGATGCCTTCTTCCTCCGGAGTACCGGAAGCCACTCTGCCACTTTCCAAAAAGACTCGACTCTCTCAAACTCTCTGTGTGACTCACCCCAAATTAGTTGCGATGGCGGTGCGATGGTTGCGGCGATATCGCTGCGGTGTCGTCCTCAGCGAACAGGCTTGCGTCAGCGGCGAGATGCCGGACGCGATTGGCTGGAAGAAGGCTTGCCATTCCGTGCTGGTCGAATGCAAAGTCTCGCGCGCCGATTTCCTCGCCGACCGCGACAAGCCTTTCCGCCAGAATCCACAAATCGGCGTCGGCTGCGAACGTTACTATCTGGCTCCGAAGGCACTGCTCAAGATCGAAGACCTTCCCGCCGGATGGGGATTGCTCGAAGTGTGTGCACCCGACATCGAACGGGTGAAGTCTTCGGCCAAGAATCTGCGCTCAGCGACCGGCTTCCAGAGCGAGATGAATCTGTTGCTGGCCAGCTTGCGGCGCGTGGAAATTCGCATCGAGCCCGAGAGCATCACCGACTTTCTCAAATGGAAGAACCGCCTGGCGGAATATAACCGTGGAATATTGCCCGAAGGACTGGTTGCGGAGAAACAAGAGGCGAATGGGTTCCTGCTGGGGACGGCAGGAGACTGAAATGCGAGGTCTCAGGTTCAGGTCTCAGCAGAACCAAGGGCTCAATCCCGGGACCTGAGACCTGAGACCTGACACCTGCGTCTAAAAATGAAACCGGGCTTTTCGCCCGGTTTCGATTGCGCCGGTCGCAATGCGGTTACATCGCTTGCCGGCGCTGGTGCGTGCCCACGATGGGAGCCGCGTTGATCGTGTACACCGCAAAGTCGCCAATGGTCGGTGGCGCGGCAGCAAGGTTGCTGCAACTGGGTACAGCGTAGTTATAGGTGTATACCGCCGGGGCTTCGCCCGCGGCCAGTCCACCGTTGGGCCCGAGCGAGACGGACCAGTCAACCTTGGAGTGCTTGTTTCGGGGCCGAATGTGGTGGTGCTTCCGCCACTCCGGCAGTTGATCCTGCCCATCCTGGGGATCGCCATCGCTACCGTCGTTCCATCTATTTCCGGCTAGCCCCGCGTCTCCCGCCTGGGCTGTTCCCAGCCCGGTCTGGTTGCCGTGCTCCCGTAGGTAACGCAGAAGCGTGCTATGCATGAAACGAGGATCGTTGCGGACCGTCCACTTGTCCTCGTCCGAGCTGTTGCGAGTGAAAATGACGTGCCGGGTGCTCCAATCCTCCAGCAGGCCAATATGCTGGGAAGAACCGGGGACTGCGGGCGTTTCTTGAGCGCCCAGAGTGCCGAGCGCCAGCAAGAGTGTGGCCACCGACAATACAACTGGTCGCGCAAGACGTAAGGATGATCCCATTAGTTTTCCCCGATCGAGAATGTCTCGTTCTGGGAAAATTACAGGTACCCTCCTTAAGGTGATCTAGTTCCCTCGGTAACCCTTCGGAAGGCAGTTGTCTATTGGGTCAGCCTTGGAAAAAAACTCGGTTTGCTCATCAGGGCGAGTATGAGTCGAGTTTTTCGCAATCGGCAGAGCCATGCTCTTAATACAAATATTGCTTGGGTAACATTGGCGAGAAACTTTCGATACCGCTCTTTCGGTGCCAATATGAGATATACGCCACTTTGGGTTGCGAACGCAGGTCTCCGAGCAAGCCTCAGACCCTATATTTCCCGCCGCCCTTCCATCGCCTTTTGCATCGTCACCTCGTCGGTGTATTCAATGTCGCCGCCCACCGGGATTCCCATGGCGATTCGGGTCACTCGCAGGCCCTGACGCCTGAGCTGTTGCGCGAGATAAGTGGCGGTGGCTTCGCCCTCGACCGTGGGATTGGTGGCGAGGATGACTTCGTCGACGTTGCCGGAGTCGACGCGCGTTAGCAGATTCGGAATGCGCAACTGATCGGGGCCGATGCCGTGCAGCGGCGAGATGGCTCCGTGCAGCACGTGGAAGACTCCGTTGAAGTGCTTGGTCTTGTCGATGGCCGCGATGTTCGTTGGTTCTTCTACCACGCATACCAGTCGTTGATTGCGCGTGGGGCTGGTGCAGTAGACACATGGATCAACATCGGTGATGTTGTTGCACACCGAGCACAGCCGCAGGTTGGCTTTGACATCGCGTACTGCAAAAGCAAGCGCATCGGCGTCTTCGTCGCTCGACCGTAAAATGTGGAACGCCAGACGCTGCGCGCTCTTGGCGCCTACCCCCGGTAGTTTTTTCAGCTCGTCTATCAACCGCGACATGGGCTCTGCAAACTTAGACATAGGAAGAATTTCTTGGATCAATTTCTCGTGAATGAATTTGTCGTGAGTGGTTCTGTCACGAGTGAATTTGTCATGAATGA
>JAYUJG010000468.1:0-1931 GCA_043765355.1 Acidobacteriaceae bacterium
ACGGCCGCCATCGCGAGCCTCCAGGCCGATAGCGGCCTGTCCATCGAGATGCGCCAGTCGAAGTACCTCAACAACATCGTTGAGCAAGACCACCGAGCCATCAAACGAATCACTCGGCCGATGCTCGGCTTCAAGACCTTTCGCTGCGCCCGAATTCTGCTCGCCGGCATCGAGGTCATGCACATGATCCGCAAAGGCCAGCTCGGCGCGATCCAAGACAAAGACCGAGCCTCGTCGGTAGCCAACCAATTCTTCTCGCTGGCTTTCTGATCAGCGTTGTCCTCGTGGCCATGCTTTAGCTGCATCGCGCTATTGCGACAGAACCACTCGGCGTACCGTCACTTTTAGCACCGAAAACAAAGGGACCCCCAGAGGCACTGCGACAGGTAACCGTGTCAATTTGCAGGAAAAATACGATTACCCCTAGTTCGGCGATGTCAGCTAGGGGAGTACTACCGATCGTTCTACATTACTTGACCTCGACGGATGTGCTGCCGCCCATTGCGCATTGCTTGGCGCAGTCTTGACAGACAGCTTGCACCTCGAAATTGATGTTGTGTAAGCCAACGCGGGCGAACGTGACCGTGGCCTTTCCCCAAGCCTCTTGAGTCGTATCGGAGATCTCGGGAGACCAGTGAACAGTTGTCTTCACGCCAGCGACCGACAAGCCATGGCAAATATTTGAACCGTCTATAAAGAACGAGACTGCTTCGCCAACGCGTGCGGGAATGGTAGCCTTTGGTGACGAATAGGGCGCGCCGCCGGCGCACGCGCAAGGACCAACTCCCATAAGGCTCTGCTGGGTTCTTCCCGCTGGCAGCGTTCCGGCTTCTACCACCGTCAGCGCATGGCTCGCAATTCCGAGGCGCACTAACGGGTCCACATTCGGGGATGGATGCTTGTCCTGCCAGGCAATGAATTGGTCTGCTGTTGGCTTCGTCGTCAGAAATGCATTGAGTACATCAAGATACGCCACTTGTTCCGACGTGAAATGATCCCGCGCAAGTGCCAAGCAACGGATATAACTTCGGGCATACGCATCAGTTGCGGTTTTGCTGGCAAGTTCCAATATATTTGGGTCGGTCTTGACGCTAAGCTCGCCCAAGGCAAGTTTTAAAATCTTGACCGACGCGAGCGACGCCTCGATGCCCAGAGTTTGCGTCGTTGGCTCTGGAGGGGGTGGACACCCATATTGGTCGAGAGATCCTGCGGCGCCGGCAGTCGTCACAACGCTCAAGAACGCACACGACCCGAGGAACGTGGCCCGTTTCAGCTGCATGGCCGGCCTCCGAAAAGAGATGAGAGACGATAACCGAAACTGCTGTCAATCGAAGAAAAGATGCAAAGTGATTTCGGCTGGTAGCCACGGGTAGAGGCGAGTTTTTTTGCAACTTCGCTTCAATCTTGATTGTCGTAAAGTTGCAAAGGATCGGTATCTTGAGCTAAAGTTGCAAATATGTGGGGCTCGAGACTCGTCCCGTGAAGGAACCGATCGCCCTTCCCTTGCAGCGCTATCCCAAGCAGACGCTCTACCACGCTTGGGCGCCCAAGCTGGGGCGCACGATCTTATTCACAGGTCGAGATCAGCTCCGCCTTTGGGCGATGCTTGAAGCGCACCCTGGGGTGAGCCGATACTGTGAGCGTCCGACTTGGCCCGACGGAGCCGACCAAGGCCCAGTGGCCGATTTCTGGGCTCTGCGCGACGGCAAGCCCGTCTGGCTTGAAGTCCAAGAAGACCCGTCGCCGGAGCGCGTGGCCGATCCCCCTGTGAGCCCAAGCCTGGTCGTTGACACGATCACCCTCGAAGAGCTCGACAAGCACCGCATATGGATCCAGAACTGGCTGTCACTTTTGCCCTACCTGAGCACCGCAAGCGTGCTCAGCCTGGGCGAGTTGCAAACCTCCGTCATTGAGTTTGTTGGGCGCGGGTC
>JAYUJG010000469.1:0-3397 GCA_043765355.1 Acidobacteriaceae bacterium
AAGAACGCTACCGTGATGACGGTGACGCACGGCAATATCAAGAATGGAGCGGTGTATATCAAGGACGGGAAGATCGCGGCGGTCGGCGAAACGGTGGACGCTCCGGCCGGGGCGACCGTGATTGATGCCGGAGGCAAGTACGTGACGCCGGGGATCGTGGATTCACACTCGCACATCGCTCTGGATGACGACGTGAATGAAGCGACCAGCCCGATCACGCCGCAGATGATGATGAAAGACGCGTTCGATTATCAGGACAAGGCGATCTATCGGGCGCTGGCGGGAGGCGTGACGACGTTCGCTGCTGCTGCACGGGTCGGCAGGTTCGTTTGCGGGACGAGTATTCGAAGTAAAGCGACAGAGTGGGGGACGGGGTTTTGCTTGGTCGCGGCTGCGTGGCGAAGCCCCGCCACCACACAACCTAAACCCGTTTGATCAAAGTTTGATCACCCTTTGCATACTTTTCCAATCCCTTTTAGACTACTAGCTCCGACTTCATTCGATGCGATGAGCAATATGCAGTGGTAAATCGTCAAACGCCGGTTCGGAACCCGGGCCCGCGATTCCCAGACTTGAGAAGAGGAAAACATGGCAGCCGTTGATGAAAAAGTGAAACAGATAATTGTGGAACAGTTGGGTGTGGACGAGGGTGAGGTAACGCCCAGCGCTTCGTTCGTGGACGACCTGGGTGCCGATTCGCTGGATACGGTTGAGCTGGTGATGGCATTTGAAGAGGCGTTCGATATCGAAATTCCGGACGAAGACGCGGAAAAGATTCGCACCGTGAACGACGCGGTCGACTACATCGGCAAGCACGCGAAGGCGGGCAAGTAATTTGGCGAGTGACGGAGCAAGGCGAGTCGTGATCACCGGCATTGGCCTGATCTGCGGAGTGGGTAATACCACCGCCGCGGTTTGGAAAGCGCTGCTCGCGGGCAAGAGCGGAGTGAGCCGGATTACCGGGTTCGACGCCGCTGCATTTGCCTGCCAGATCGCGGCCGAGGTCCGCGATTTCGATCCCTTCCAGTTCATCGAAAAAAAAGAAGTGAAAAAGATGGGCCGTTTTATTCACCTGGCCATAGCCGCGTCCGATGAAGCGATGAAGATGTCGCAGCTGAAGGTCACGCCGGAAAATGCCGAGAACGTGGGGGTGCATATCGGCTCAGGGATAGGCGGATTTGATGTGATCGAGCGCGAGCACAACGCGCTTCTGGCAGGCGGACCGCGCAAGATCTCGCCTTTTTTTATTCCGGCAGCGATCGTTAATTTGGCGGCGGGACACGTCTCGATGAGATTTGGCGCGAAGGGACCGAATGAAGCGACGGCAACGGCGTGCACCACGAGTGCGCACTCGATCGGCGATTCTTTCCGCATTATCCAGCACGGCGACGCCGACGTGATGATTGCGGGAGGTTCGGAAGCGGCGATCACACCGATGGGGGTTGGCGGATTTGCCGCGATGCGCGCGCTGTCAACGCGCAACGACGATCCGGCGCGGGCCAGTCGTCCGTGGGACAAGGATCGCGACGGCTTCGTGATGGGCGAAGGCGCGGGGATTCTGGTGCTTGAAGAACTGGAACATGCGCGGCGGCGGGGCGCGCCGATTCTGGCGGAAGTGGTTGGTTACGGGATGAGCGCGGACGCGTATCACATGACGCAGCCCGCGCCCGAGCACGAGGGAGGATTCCGCGTGATGCGCAATGCTCTGCGCGATGCGAAACTCGACGCCAGCGCCGTTGGCTATCTCAACGCACACGGCACCTCGACGCCGATTGGCGACACGCTCGAAGCACATGCCATTCGAAATTTGTTTGGGAAGAAGGTCCCGATAAGTTCGACGAAGTCGATGACGGGACATCTGCTGGGCGGAGCAGGCGGATTAGAAGCTGGAGTAACGGTGCTGGCGTTGCGCGATCAGATTCTGCCACCCACCATCAATCTTGAGAATCAGGACCCGGAGACTGAAGGCATGGATTTTGTTCCGGGTAAAGCGCGCAAAGTGGAATTTGAATATGCCATGTCGAATTCGTTCGGCTTCGGGGGGACGAATGGGGCGCTGTTGTTTCGCAAGTGGACGGGATAAATTGTAGAGGTTAGAGGTCAGATTGCAGAGGTAAAAACCTTACATTCTTGATGTGATCGGTATCACTGCCAAGATTTGCGGCCGGGGAATAGAATCGCCCTCCTAGGTGGTGGTATGAAACGGGACTCTGAGGCGCTGAAGGTGCGTACCAAGAATTTTGCGTTGCGAGTCAGCAGGCGCTATCGCTCCCTGCCTCGAACTGAAGAAGCAGGGTTTACCTCTGCAATCCGACCTCTAACCTCTAACTTCTCTTACTCCTTCTTCATGGCATCGATCATGACGTAGAGTTCTTTCGTGTCTTTCACTTCCACGTAAGGGGTGCCGGTGCGTTTGTTGCTGACGATCCAGATCGTTGGGGTGTGGTCGACTTTCAGGCTGACGCCTAAATCTTTGTCCGCCCGCACCAGTGCAGCGAGTTTGCCACTGGGATCGACCACGAAGGGCACTCCAATCTTGTGCTCGCTCGCGAACTTGTCAGCAAAGGCGCGGAGGTTCTGGGGATTGATTTCCATTTGGTGTTCGAAGACGGTGTCGCGGAACGCATTTCCGATGTCTTTGGAGTGGGTGTCGAAATAGCGGGCCAGGACGGCGGCGTCGAACGACCAGTTGTGCATGGGCAGCGGGAAATCATGCTGCACCAGGGGGATCTTGTAGGTGCGAGATGCTTGCGCCAGCAACGGGGCGTCTCGCCCACACATCGGGCACTGCAGGTCTTCGAAGACGACGAGAGCAACTTGCGCACCCTTGGGCGGGCGGAGAGCTTCGGGGACATCCTGCGCGAAAAGGGGAAGGGCCAGACCGAGCAGAATGAAGAGTGGCAATCGGCATTGAATCTTCATAGTTTTATTTGGATGCAAATGGAACTGGCAATGTGTCTATGGTAGCGAATTCAGGCGGTTCGCGCACCTGAGAAGCGTCTGTTGAGTTTCGCCGAAAGTAATGCACAGAACAGTTGTGGTGTTTCTTTTCCGCCATTTCGCGGGGGAGTTCTGAAATAATCGGGACCCTGAGGGATTGGTTTATGAAGCAACTGTATTTTTTTGTTCTGTGCGGTGTGATCGCGGCGGCAATGCCAGCGCATCTGGACGCGCAAAGTAGCGCTGCGAGTCCGGCGTCGTCGGGCGGCGCGGCTGCGTCCGCTCCGTCTACGGTGCCCGGCGCAGTGTCGGCCAGGGCGCCGATTGTTGAGTATGCGCCGCCTCCGGCGGAATATGCGCGCGCCAAGGCTTACTCGAATGCTCACTATCGCCACTTTTTCATCAATACGCTTTATGGCTTTCTGATTTTGCTGGTCGTGCTGCGCTGGCGCGTGGC